>NZ_JANOCG010000519.1:0-5220 GCF_031412075.1 Rhizobacter sp. | reverse complement strand
GGCGGTCATTGCCGCCATCTTCATCTTCCAGACCTTCAAGATCGTGCCCCAGCAAAACGCCTGGGTGGTCGAGCGGCTCGGCAAGTACGACCGCACGCTGACCCCGGGCCTCAAGTTCGTCATCCCCTTCATCGAGCGCGTGGCCTACAAACACTCACTGAAAGAAGTGCCGCTCGACGTGCCCAGCCAGGTTTGCATCACGCGCGACAACACGCAGCTGCAGGTCGACGGCATCATCTATTTCCAGATCACCGACCCGATGCGTGCGAGCTATGGCTCTTCCAACTACATCTTCGCCATCACGCCGCTCGCCCAGACGCTGCTGCGTTCGGTGATCGGCAAGATGGAGCTCGACAAGACCTTCGAAGAGCGCGACACCATCAACGCCTCGGTGGTCAATGCACTCGATGAAGCCGCCAGCAACTGGGGCGTGAAGGTGCTGCGCTACGAGATCAAGGACCTGACGCCACCGGCCGAAATCTTGCGCTCGATGCAAGCGCAGATCACCGCCGAGCGCGAGAAGCGCGCGCTGATCGCGGCCTCCGAAGGCCGCAAGCAGGAGCAGATCAACATCGCGACCGGCGAGCGCGAGGCTTTCATCGCGCGCTCCGAAGGCCAGCGCCAGGCCGAGATCAACAACGCCCAGGGTGAAGCCGCCGCCATCGTGGCGGTGGCCGACGCCACGGCCGAGGCCATTCGCAAGGTGGCTGAAGCGATCCGCTCACCGGGTGGCGAGCAGGCGGTGCAGCTGAAGGTGGCCGAAAAAGCCGTCGAGGCGTATGCGCAACTCGCCCAGAAGAACAACACCATGATCGTGCCCGGCAACATGAGCGAAGTGGCCGCGCTGATCGCGACCTCGATGGCCCTGATCAGGAACAAGCCCGCTGGCACGCCGTGAGCGTGGGCTAGAATCGCCGGCTTCCGGAGAGGTGGATGAGCGGTTTAAGTCGCACGCCTGGAAAGCGTGTGGGGGCTAATAACCCCCCGCGGGTTCGAATCCCGCCCTCTCCGCCAATGAAAATGCCCGCCTCGAGCGGGCTTTTTTTCGCGCCTATGGCTCGACGGGGCCGGTCGGCATCCAACGTTTGATGATCGTGTGCAGTTGCTCGATGACAAAAGGTTTCGCCAGGTGATCGTCCATGCCGGCTGCCAGGCACCGCTCCACGTCGCCACTGAACGCATTGGCCGTCAAGGCGATGACGGGGGTGCGGGGCTTGCCGGTGGCGCGTTCGATCTCGCGCAGGCGCGTGGTGGCCTGGTAGCCGTCCATCACGGGCATCTGGCAGTCCATCAGGATCACCTCGAAGGACTCGCTGGCCAGCCGGTCCAGGGCCTCCTTGCCGTCTTCGGCCATCACCACCTGCATGCCCAACCCCTCCAACATGGCATTGCCGATCAGGCGGTTGACGCTGTTGTCTTCAACCAGCAGTGCCCGACCGCTTAGCAGGGCTAGACGCTCAGGCTCCTTGGGCGTTGGCACCACCACCGGTACCGCACCCGCGGTCCGCGGCAGGTCCAGCCCGAAACGGAAGGTCGCCCCCTGGCCGAGCGTGCTCGACACATCGAGCTCACCGCCCATGGCGCGAACAAGCCCGCGGCTGATCGCGAGACCCAGCCCGGTTCCGCCCAGCACACGCTCGGTCGTGGGCTCGGCCTGAACAAAAGGCTCGAAGATCTTTGCGAGCTGCGACTCGGCAATGCCCGGCCCGCTGTCCGACACCTCGAACGTGACGCGCCCGCTGTCGTCGCGGTCGTCTCCGAGAACCCGCACCACCACCGCGCCTCGCCGGGTGAACTTCATGGCGTTGCCCACCAGGTTGATCAGCACCTGGCGAATGCGCAAGGCATCGCCCAGGCGCCAGCCAGACAAGGCCGGGCTCGCCTCGAGCTGCAGCTCGACGAGCTTGCTCTTGGCCGTTGATGAAAACAGCAGCGTGACCGAGCGCGCCACATCGAGCACGTCGATGGGCTCTTGCGTGATCTCGAATTGGCCTGTGCCCATCTTGGTGAAGTCGAGCACTTCGTTGATGATGCTCAGCAAGGCCTCGCCCGAAGTCGCTGCCACGGTGATGTATTGACGTTGATGAGCCGTCAGCTCGGTGCCCGCCAGGAGCTCCAGCGCGCCGAGCATGCCGTACATGGGCGTTCGTATCTCGTGGCTCATGTTGGAGAGGAACTGCTCCTTCGCCCGGGCGGCTGACAGCGCTTCGTCACGCGCCTGCTCCAGCTCTTGGGTGCGCGCCACCACCCGCTCCTCCAGGGTGGCGTTGAGCTCCGCCAGAGACTCGCGCGCCCGCCGGTCGATCAAGGCGTTGAGCTCGGCCGCCCTTGAAACCTGGTCGAGTGCCTTGGTCAGCGCTTCGGCGTCGGTTTGCGCACGCAAGGCCGACAGAACCAGCTGCTCGTTGGCTTCCATGAGTTGACTGGCCTGGCTGCTCACGAGGGGCTGCCCGCTCCTCTTCTCCAGCTGCTGTTGCATGCGGTCCAGAACCTCGCGCACTTGGGTGGCCTGCTCCTGCAGCTCGGCGAGTTCTCGAGCAGCGCTGTCGAGCGCGCCGGGGCGACGGCTGAAAAGTTTGTGCACTTTGGCTCCCGGGAGTCGTTGCATATCAAGCACCGGCTCGGCGAGCCACAGCGAGGGGCGCATTCGCACCTTGCTGACGGGTGGGGCTGCCGCCCAGCAAGCCTTGCCGATCGGCCAACATCTCACCCACATGGATGCCGTCATCGGAAATGCTGAACTGGCGCAACTCGTTGGAGTGACTGCTGGCACGAACCTTGACCACCGCCATCACGCGTTGCAAGCGGCTGTCGACCTCGACGTAGCGCTGAACGATGATCGCGTCGGTCAGGAACGCCGTTCCGTAGGGGCTGAATCGAAGTTCGGTGTACCGGTCTTCGAGTTCGGAGGTCATCATGAGGGTGACACCCAGGCGCGCCACCGCGGTCACCATGCGTGACAGCGATTCGCGAAAGTCATCGCGAAATGTCGGTGCCAGCGCGAGCTGGAAGCCCGACAGCGAATCGATCACGATGCGGCTGGCCTTGAGGCGTCTGACCTCGTTCATCAGCAGCAGAACGATCTCGTCGATCGACAGATCCGGCTCACGGCTGTTGACCAATCCCACCTGCCCGCTGGCGATCAGCCCGGCGATCACCGGGTCTCGAAAGCGTGTGGCGCGCTGCTCAAAGGCGGCGATCACGCCGGTCTCGCCGCGGCGTGCGCCCTCCGCCAGAAAAGCCGTCGCCAGGATGCTCTTGCCCGAGCCCGACGGCCCGGCCACCAGCACCGAATACCCGCGCGGAATGCCCCCTCCCAGCATGTCGTCCAGTCGAGGCACGCCGGTGAGAGCACGACCCTCGATGATGGAGGGCTCCCTGTCGGCAATCATGGCCACCGCCACATCGGCCGGCGCAAACACGGTGATGCCGTTCGAAGCAATGCGCAGGGTGTGCAAGCCCGCCAGAGTGGGCTGGCCGCGCATCTTCGTCACCTCCAGCTTGCGCACCATGGAGTTGCGTTGCACGCTCTGGCGCAACCAGATCAGGCCATCGGCCACGGTGAACACCGGGTTGGCTTGCGTCTCGCCGGTGTACTCGCCGACGAGAAAGCTGGTGGCATGCCAGCTGGTCATGAGCATGCTCAGGCGGTGCACAAACTGCTGCAGCTTGTTGGGCGCGTCGCCTTCCCGGGTGCTGGCCAGCACCACGGCGCGAAAAGAATCCACGAACACGAAGGCCGGGTTGTACTTTTCAACCTCCGAGCTGATTCGCAGCAACACGCCGTCAAAGTCGCTGGCGTTGATGTCGTCTGTCAGATCAACGAAATGAATCGCTTCGTTGATCCGCTGGTCGTCGAAAAAATCAAACTGCTGCTGGTAGCGCAGCATCTTGAGCGGCGGCTCGCCGAGCACGGTGAAGTAGAGCGCCGGCTGCTTTGTCGAGGCCATCGCAAACATCATCTGGTGGGCGAGCGTCGTCTTGCCGCAGCCCGGAGGCCCCGCGATGAGTGTGAAAGAGAACTCGGGCACACCGCCACCGAGTACCTCGTCCAGCCCAGGCACACCCGTGACCAGCCGTTTGATTTGTACTTTGCTCGTCATGGCAAGTTGTCCTGGGCGCTCGGCCCACCGTTCGATGGAGAGGCCCACACGGACCCCAGCAAACGCTCGCTGAGCGAGTTGCCGATCAAGTCGCTCAGCAACTCGATGAAGGTGTGGATGAGCACGGCACCCACTTCGGCGGCGGCGGTACCGCTCTGGCGGGCCAGCATGGAGCGCAATGGCAACAGGTCGATCGCCAAAGCGTCATCGGCGCCTGCGGGCATTTGCGCCAGCCAGGGGTAGGCCGCAGCGTTCAGGTGCAGGCTGCGCTTGTACAGAGCGGCCACGCCGCGGCGCCCCAACACCGGCGTGAGAGCGCGCTCGATGTCGTTCCATGCGGAGCCGATGGCCAAGGCGACGTGGCTGGCATCGTCACTCTGGCTGACTCTGAAAGCCAGTGAAGCGGTCACCCGCGGGTCGGCTGTGCTTTGCATGAAATCACTCGCCCTTGTTCGCCGCTGAAGAGACCACACGCTACGAGACTGCAGCCACCGCGTCTGTGCGCTTGCGAACACCCATGAAAAAGGGCGCCCGAAGGCGCCCTTGTTTCCAGCTTGAACCGAAAGCTCAGCGAACCACGGCGATCTGCTCGCGCTTTTCACCCTTGTAGGTGTAGAGCGTCAGTGCGCCGTTCTTCACGTCGCCCTTTTCGTCGAACGAGATGGTGCCGGTCACGCCCTTGAAGTCGGCGGTCTTGGCCAGCTCAGGCAGGTACTTGGCAGGGTCGGCCGAGTCGGCCTTGACCATTGCAGCCACCAGCACGTTCACGGCGTCGTACACGTACGGTGCGTAGATCTGCACGTCGGTGTTGAACTTCGCCTTGAACTTGGTGCGGAACTCATCGAGACCGGCCTTGGCTTCACCTTCCACACCACCGGCTTCGGCGCACACCACCTGGCCATCGGCCATGGCACCACCCGACAGCTTGGGCAGCTCGCCGGTGCAGATGCCGTCGCCGCCCATGAACTTGGCCTTGATGCCGAGTTGCTTGGCCTGGCGAATCATCGGGCCGGCCACGGCGTCCATGCCGCCATAGAACACCACGTCGGGCTTGACCGACTTCACTTTGGTCAGGATGGCGGTGAAGTCCGTGGCCTTGTCGGTGGTGAATTCGTGG
>NZ_JANOCG010000518.1:0-21915 GCF_031412075.1 Rhizobacter sp. | reverse complement strand
CACCACGTCAACATCACGATGACGCAGGCCAAGGCGGTGAGCAACTACACCAACTCCATCCTCGCCAACATGGAAGCCACCGAAGACGGCTACGACGAAGCGCTCTTGCTCGACGCCTCGGGCTTCGTCTCTGAAGGGGCTGGCGAGAACCTCTTCGTCATCAAGAACGGCGTGGTCTACACACCCGACCTGTCGGCCGGTGCGCTCAACGGCATCACGCGCAACACCGTGTTTTCGATCTGCAAGGACCTCGGCCTGGAGCTGAAGGAAAAGCGCATCACGCGCGACGAGGTCTACATCTGCGACGAGGCCTTCTTCACCGGCACCGCCGCCGAAGTGACGCCGATCCGCGAGCTCGACCGCATCGAGCTGGGTGCGGGCTCGCGCGGCCCGATCACCGAGAAGATCCAGAGCGCCTTCTTCGACATCGTGAATGGGCGCAACCCCCAATACGCCGAATGGCTCACCGCGGTCTGACAACACCATGAGCAAACCCCAAGCCGTGATCGAAGTGCTCGCCAAGGACCTGCAAGGCCCTGGCGTGATCGCCTGCCCCAACCCGAAGATGACGCTGTGGAGCGCTCACCCCAAGGTGTTCATCGACGTGGCGACCACGGGCGAAGGCAAGTGCCCGTATTGCGGTACGGAGTACCGGCTCAAGGCGGGCGAAAAAGTCCACGGCCATTGAGCGCGACATGACGGCCTTGGTCATCGCGCCGCAGTGGATTGGCGACGCGGTGATGTCGGAGCCACTGCTGCGCGCCTTGGCCGCACGCGGCGAACACCTCACGGTCGCCGCCCTGCCCTGGGTGGCGCCGGTGTACCGCGCCACGCCGCAAGTGAGCGAGGTGATCGAGCTGCCGTTTGCCCACGGCCGGCTCGACTGGTCGGCCCGGCGCAGCCTGGCAGCCAAGTTGAAAGGCCGTTTCGACACCGCCTACGTGCTGCCCAACTCGCTGAAGGCAGCGCTGATCCCGTTCTTCGCCGGCATTCCCAAACGCATCGGCTACCACGGCGAAGGGCGTTACCTGCTGCTGAACCAGCGCCTGCCCAACCCCGGCGGGCGCCCGCCGATGGTGGCGTTCTACCGCGCGCTGGCCGGCGTTGCGGCAGCCGAAGAACACCCACGACTGCAGTTCGACGCCACTCGCCTGCAACAGGCCACCGCGGCCGTGTCGCTGAGCCCGAAGAACTACTGGGCCTTCGCCCCCGGCGCCGAATATGGCCCCGCCAAATGCTGGCCCGCGAGCCACTATGCCGAGCTGGCACGCACGCTGCACCAGGCGCATGGCCTGCCGGTCGTGCTGCTCGGGTCGGGCAAGGAAGCGAACTTGTGCAACGAGATCGCACAGGCCGCGCCGGGCGCCTGCCTGGTGCTCGCCGGCAAGACCTCGCTCATCGACGCGATGGCGCTGATCGCTGCCGCACGCGGGGTGGTCAGCAACGACTCGGGCTTGATGCATGTGGCGGCCGCCTTCGGCACCCCTCAGGTGGCGGTGTTCGGTTCCACCAGCCCGGAGCACACCCCGCCGCTGAACGACAAGGCGCGTGTGCTTTGGTTGAAGGACGAGTTGCAGCTCGATTGCGCGCCGTGCTTCGACCGCGTGTGCCGCTTCGGCCACACGCGCTGCCTGACCGGCGTGCCCGCCTCACGCGTGAAGGCCGCCTTGGACAATGCGCTGGCGCATGGCCGTTGACCGTCAAGCGGTCACGACGCCACTCACAACACCAGCTTGCCCACGTAGAGGATGGGGCCGGTGGGTGCGCCGGTGGGTGAGCCTCCGGGCGGCTCCAGGCTGACGGCCAGCGCGGCGGTGTTGTCGAGCACCTTGCCCCGCTTGACCACCGTGGCGGCTCGTGCCGAGATCACGCCCAGCGAGCGCGGCGCGCCCTCTGGCGGCACCGCCCACAACTCCAGCGCACGGTCGGCCTGCAGTGCCACGTTGGTGATCGGCTTGGTGACCATGGCGCGGCCATCGGCGCTGATGCTGGCGACGAACGACGCCGGGATCACGCCCCCTTCGGGTGCCGTGCCGCCCGCTGCCGACAAGACCACCACGATCGGCGGCTGAGAGGGCTGCGGCAGGGCCAGCAGCACCGCGAGCGTCACTGCCGCGACCGTGGCCACGCCGGAGAAGGCACGCCACACCGCCAGCTGCCCCCACCATCCGGTGCGCGTGGCGGTCGCGGCCTTGGCCGGCGCAATGCGCGCTTCGATGCGTTGCCACACGCGACGAGGCGGCTGCACTGGCGCGAGGCTCGCGGTGAGCGGCATCAGGCGCGCTTCCCAGGCCTGCACCGCCGAGCGCAGCCCCGGGTGCGAGCGCATCAGCGAGACGAAGCGCCGTCGCGCAGCGCCGCGCAGCGTGCCCGCCACATAAGCGGCAGCCAGGTGGTCGGCGAGTTCGGGTCGGCTGTAGTCCATCGCTCAGTCCTCGCCGGGCCGCCCCGAGAGGACTGATCCCCTTGGGGGGCGACGCCGAAGGTGTCTTGGGGTCGTCATGTTCATTCAGCTTGCATGTCGCGAACGACCGCCGTTTCCAGACACGACTTGAGTGACAACAATGCGCGCCGCACCCACGACTTCACCGTGCCCAGCGGCTGGCGCATCTGCTCGGCCACCTCGGCGTGGCTCAGCCCGTCATAGAAGGCGAGCGCCACACTCTGGCGCTGCTGCGCCGTGAGCCCCTGCATGCAGCTCGTCAAGGCGCGGGCATCCGACGCCTGGCTCAGGAGAGCCAGCGGTCCGGGTGCGCTGTCGGCTACATCGTCGTACACGTCTCGTTCCTCGTCACTGTCGTTGATCAAATGGGCAGGCTGAGTCTGTGGTTCGGTCTGCTTGCGGCGCAGGCTGTCGATGGCGCGGTTGCGCGCAATGCTGGTGAGCCAGGTC
The DNA here is from genome assembly GCF_031412075.1 of Rhizobacter sp. Taxonomy (GTDB): domain Bacteria; phylum Pseudomonadota; class Gammaproteobacteria; order Burkholderiales; family Burkholderiaceae_C; genus Rhizobacter. The sequence goes on along the minus strand of NZ_JANOCG010000518.1, from coordinate 19,022 downwards.
AAGGGCTGGCTTTGTGCCGCATCAAAAGATTGGGCCGCCCGCCAGACATTGACGTAAACCTCTTGCAGCACGTCCTCGGCTTGTGCCCTGTCTCGATTGATACGCAGGACAACGGCAAACAGATGCGAGCTGGTGCGCTCGTAGACCGTGGCAAATGCCGCACGATCGCCCAGGCCGGCACGCGCCAGCAGGCGCGACAACTCGCGGCTTCGCTCACTCCAGTCTTGCGGGTCAGTGGCCATGGTGGTGCGGGGGGGTGACGGATATCACGCTGCGGCATTCTAGGGTCGCAAAAGCCCGCCGGACGAGGCGAGGATGTGTGGAGCAAGCCTGTGGCTATTTGCGTCATGGGTCGTCCGTACAATTCTTGGCACCATGGCGCCCACCTCATCACCCTCTCGCGAGTTCGTGCTCACCCTGTCGTGCCGCGACGCCAAGGGCATCGTCTTCGCCGTCGCCGGCCTGCTCTACCAGGCCGGCTGCAACATCGTCGACTCGCAGCAGTTCGGTGACCTGCCCGACGACACCGGCGTGCACAACACCGGCCTCTTCTTCATGCGGGTGCACTTCGAGGCGCCGCCCCACCTGGCCAGCGCCGACACGCTCGACAACCTGTTCACCAGCGTGCGCCAGCAGTTCGGCATGGAGGCTCAGTTCCACAGCCTGGCGCGCCGCCCCAGCCTCTTGCTGATGGTGAGCCAGCACGGCCACTGCCTCAACGACCTGCTCTACCGCTGGCACTCCGGCCAGCTGGCGGTGGACATCCCGGCCATCGTCTCCAACCACGCGACCTTTGCCGACCTGGCTGCGCGTTATGGCATTCCGTTTCACCACCTGCCCCTCGCGGCCGGCGCCAGTGCCGATGCCAAGCGCGCGCAAGAGCTGCAGATCGAGGCACTGATCACCGAGCACCAGGTCGACCTGGCGGTGCTGGCGCGCTACATGCAGATCCTGAGCCCCGCGTTCTGCGCGTTCTTGCGCGGGCGCGCGATCAACATCCACCACAGCTTCCTGCCCAGCTTCAAGGGCGCCAAGCCGTATTTCCAGGCGCATGACCGCGGCGTCAAACTGATCGGCGCCACCGCCCACTACGTGACAGCCGAGCTCGACGAAGGCCCGATCATCGAGCAGGACGTGGCGCGTGTGAACCACGCCATGAGCGCCGAAGACTTCACCGCCGCCGGCCGCGACGTCGAGTGCATGGTGCTGGCACGCGCCGTGCGCTGGCACGTGGAACACCGTGTGCTTCTGAATGGCCAGAAGACCGTGATCTTCCTCTGACCACCCCGCCACCATGCCCCGCAACAACCCCCCCGACATTGCGCTGATGACCTCGCCTGACGATGCCGAGGCGCAGTTCTACGAGGCGCTGCAGCGGGGCGACATCGACAAGCTGATGGCCGTGTGGTCCGACGACGACGAGATCTGCTGCGTGCACCCCCATGGGCCGCGCGTGATGGGGCCGGCGGCCATCCGTGCCACGTTCGATGCGATGTTCGCCAACGGCGTGATCGACGCGCGCCCGGAGAAAGTCCGCCGAGTGCTGAGCCATGGCAGTGCGGTGCACAGCGTGGTCGAGCGCATCCAGGTGATGACCGACGAAGGCCCGCAGGTGGCCTGGGTCATCGCCACCAACGTCTACCTCAAGACCTCGCTCGGCTGGCGCCTGGTGGCCCACCATGCCAGCCCCGGCTCCAGCCAGGAGCTGCCGGAGGTGGGCGAAACGCCTTCCGTCTTGCATTGAGGCCAGACGATGCAAAACTACCGCGCCCCCCGCTGGCTTGCGGGCCATGGCCCGGTGGGCGGCAACCTGCAGACCATCTGGCCGGCGCTGTTTGCGCGCAGCCACCAGGGGCCGGCCCCCGTCTACCGGCGCGAACGATGGACGACGCCCGACCAGGATTTCATCGACGTCGACTTCATGGCATCGACCACCCCCGGTGGCGGCGTACCGCCCCCACCCCCCGAGGGTGTCCGCCCCGCCTTGAAGCGGCTCGGCGGCGAGGCGGCCGCGACGCACGACGCCCTGGAACGCCCGCTGCTGGTGCTGTTCCACGGCCTCGAGGGCTCGTCGGCCAGCCACTACGCGCGCGCCTTCGCCAACTGGAGCCGTGAAAACGGATGGCGCTACGCCGTGCCGCACTTTCGCGGCTGCTCGGGCGAGCTGAACCTGGCGCCACGCGCCTACCACTCGGGCGACTTTGAGGAAATCGGCTGGGTGCTGGCGCGCATGCGCACGCTGCACCAGGGGCCCATCGTTGCGGTCGGGGTGTCGCTGGGCGGCAATGCGCTGCTGCGCTGGGCCGAAGAAGCCGGCGACACCGCGTCGCAAACGGTGCGCGCCGTGTGCGCCATCAGCTCGCCCATCGACCTGGCCGCCGGTGGCCACGCCATCGGGCGCGGCTTCAACCGTCAGGTCTACACCCGCATGTTCTTGCGCAGCATGGTGCCCAAGGCCTTGCGCAAGCTGGCCCAGCACCCGGGCCTGTTCGACGGTCGCAAGCTGCAGGCGGCGCGCGACCTCTACGACTTCGACAACATCTTCACCGCGCCGCTGCACGGTTTTCGGAACACCGAAGACTATTGGGCGCGTGGCTCGGCCAAGCCGCACCTGAAGCGCATCCGCATCCCCGCGCTGGTGCTGAATGCCCTGAATGACCCTTTTGTGCCCGCAGCCAGCCTCCCCCAACAACACGAGGTCGGGGCTTTCGTGACACTGTGGCAACCCGAGCACGGCGGCCATGTCGGTTTTGCCCGCGGGCGATGGCCGGGCCACGTGCTCACCCTGCCCGAGCAGGTGATGGGCTGGATGACGACACACACAGGAGAGACGTGATGGACGAGATCGTCAAAGCCGCCTTGAAAAAGTGGCCCAACGTGCCCGCCTGCTACGGCTGGCTGGCGCTCGACGCGCGGGGCGACTGGTACATGCGCGACGACCGGGTGCAGGCCGCCGGCCCCTTTCCCCAGGTGAAGGGCAGCCGCATCAACCACGACAAGCTGCGCGAGTTCATCGAGCGCAACTACGACCATGATGAACACGGCTGCTGGTACTTTCAAAACGGCCCGCAGCGCGTGTACGTCGAGCTGGAGTCCGCACCCTGGGTCTGGCGGCTCGAAGCCGTGCAGGGTCAGGCGCCCCGCGTGCGCAGCCACACCGGGCGCGACGCCCACTACCAGACGGCCCTGGTCGACGAAACCGGGCGGCTCTTCATCGCCACCGACCTCGGACTGGGGGTGGTGCACACGCTCGACATGGAAACCGCGGCCGACGCGATCGAACAAGGCCACTGGGCCGTGGCCGAGTCGTACAAGGCCGAGCTGCCGCAGCGTTATGGGCACTGCCTGAGCCCGCAGGCGCAGGCCGCCCAGCCGAATCACATGCCGTAGAACACGTAGTCGGCGGCGTAGGTCACCTGCTGGCGCTGGCCTTTGGTCATGGCGTCGCAAGGCATGCCGCTCGGTGCGACACCGCCCTTGGTGTTCAAACGCTGGATGTAGGCCACGCCCTGCATCTTGCCCATGCCCATGGCCGGGTCGGCCTTCACCAACTGCAGCGGGATGTTGCCGGCGCCGCCCGGGGCCACGGCCACTTGTTTGCCGGTGACCTTGGAGCCGTCCATGGCCTCCCAGGTCGGGCCGGCGTAGTACTTGCCGACGGCCTTCTGGTCAGCGCCATAGAGCGTGGCGACCGGGCCGGCAAAGGCCCACTCGAACTGTCCGGCCATGTCTTTCTTCTCGCGGCACTCGTAGGTCAGCTCACCACGGCCCACCGTCCACATCGTCTGGCGTGCACCGGCCGGGGCGCGCACCGCCTCGGGCAGGCTCATGTTGTCGACCATCATCGGGGCGGGGGCGGTAGCGCAAGCCGAGGCCAGAACGGCAAGGCTCGCGAGCAGCAGGGTATTTTTCATGTGCATCTCCAAAGGGCGGTTGTCTGAGGGGTGGGGCGAACTCAGTGTGAGCCGCTTCAGCCCTGTACGCCACCGATCGGCGTTTGGATGCAGGCATGAAAAAGCCGACCCTCAGGTCGGCGTTTTGGGGGCAGGTCAGGCGCTCAGTTGCTGGCCGACGCCGCTGCGGCGGGAGCCTTCGGCTCGGCGAACGACGCGCCGGCCTTGTTGGCCACGTGCACCACGGCGCGGGCGATCTCGAAGTCGCTGAAATCACCGCCGGCTTGCGCACCCATGGCACCCTTGCCCTTGAGGGCGCTGGTCAGCAGGGTGTTGTAGCCCTGGGCGATGCGCGGGGCCCAGGCGGCCGCGTCACCAAACTTCGGCGCACCGGCCAGGCCAGCACCGTGGCAGGCCACGCACTGCGCGGCATAAACCTGTTCGCCGCTTTTGAGCGAAGCCAGGTCGGAAGCATCTTTCACCTCGACCTTCGCCACCGGCTGGATGCGGCGTGCGGTGGCCTCGGGGCCCATGCCGTCACTGCCGGCCGCGGGCTGCGGCTGGGAGCCCACGTAGCTGACCAGCAGCACGATCACGGCGATGGGAATGACGAACGCAAAAAACACCGCGGCGATGAGCTGCTTGACGTTCTTGACCGGCCCTTCGTGGGCTTCGTCTTCGTGTTCGGAATGGCTGTGATGGGGGTCGCTCATGAAATCCTCGGCGGCTGAACCGTTGGGTGACGCAAAACCTCGGGATTATAAACAGGCGCTTCGCGAGCCCGCCTCGGCGAGAGGGGCGCTGATAGAATCACGCCCCACGCGTCTGTAGCTCAATGGATAGAGTACTGCCCTCCGAAGGCAGGGGTTGCTGGTTCGATCCCAGCCAGACGCACCACCGTTTCACCCTCCTTGCGCGCGCCTGAACTCGGTCGGGGTGAGCCCTGTTTCTGCCTTGAAGGCCCGGTTGAACGGCCCGAGTGACTGAAACCCCGCGTCCATCGCCAGCGTCAACACCGGCACCGGTGCCTGCGCCGGGTCGGCGAGTGCTGCTTTCACCTCGTTGATGCGGTAGCGGTTGAGAAACGCATTGAAGTTGCGATAGCCCAGCCCCTGGTTGATGACTCGGCGCAGCTTGTATTCGGGCAGGCCCAGGCGCTGTGCCAGCACGCCCACGCTGACACCCTCCTGTCGATAGACACGCTCATCCGTCATCAGCGACTCAAGCGACGCGACCAAGCCGGCGTCCAGCGGTTCTTCGAGCGGTGTGTCTGGCGCCACCGCCACGGCGTGTGACGGTTCAGCCCAGAGCAGTTGCACACCCGAGGGGCGCACCAGGTGCCAGGCCACCACCAGCGCAATGGCAGACAAGGCCAGCAGGTCGGCCAGGCGCGCCAGCTCACCCGCTTGGCCGCCATGCAGCAGGCGCGGGCTCATGTTCACCAGCGTGTAGAGCGCACCCGCACCGACGATGAAAACCCGCAGCCGTCGGCGCTTTTCCACCAGGTCGGCACGCCACGATGACAGCGATTGCACCACTGCCAGCAGCGCAAACCCGAGCGTCGCCAACGTGATGCCCAGGCCCACCGGCCACGCTGCGAAGCAACCCACGACCGCCGCCACGGCCATCGCCCCCCACGCCAGGGCATGGGCCGGGCGCCAGCGGAATTCATCGTCGAAGAGCGCGCGCGAGAACAACCAGAACACCACCGCGTTACCGGTCGACAACACGGCCAACGGCGCACGCAAGCCCGGCGGCCAGCTCTGGAACCCCGGCGCCGATTGCAGCGCATACGCCGCCACCCCAGCGGCCAGCGCTGCGGCCAGCCGCGCCGGCAGCGAGCGCAGATGCTCGCGCCACACCACAGCGGCGACAAAGAGCATCAGCGTGACGAGGCCGGCACGCAGCGCGAACTCCAGCGCTGGCAGGTCGAATGGCAGGAGTGGCAGGGTCATGACAGTTGCGCATCGTAGTGGCTGGGCTTAGTCTTTTCACTTGCTCGTCCATGAACCGCCATCCCACCTGCACAAGCCGATGAAAAAACTGTTGCCTCTGGCCCTGCTCAGCCTCGCCACCTCCATGGCATTCGCCGCCCCCGCCACCTACACCATCGACCCGACCCACACCTTCCCGAGCTTCGAGGCCGACCACATGGGCTTGTCGGTGTGGCGCGGAAAGTTCAACAAGAACGCCGGCACGGTGGTGCTCGACAAGGCGGCGGGCCAGGGCCGTGTCGACATCACCATCGACGTGAGCAGCATCGACTTCGGGCTCGACATCATGAACAGCAAGGCACGCGAGCCCGATCTGTTCGACACCGCCAAGTACCCCACCGCGCGCTACATCGGCCGGTTTGAAGGATTCACCAACGGCGCCCCGTCGCGCGTGGTGGGTGAGCTCACGCTGCATGGCGTGACCAAGCCGGTCACGCTCGCCATCAACAGCTTCAAGTGCATGCCGCACCCGCTCTACAAGCGCGACTGGTGCGGCGCAGATGCCATCACCACCATCAACCGCGCCGACTTTGGCATCGACGCTGGCCGCGACTATGGTTTCAAGATGGATGTGGTGTTGCGCATCCAGGTCGAGGCGGTGCTGGCGGAGTAAGGCAGTCACCCCTCTTTTTCACCGACAAGGAGATCACCATGGCTTTGCTCGAAACCTACCTCACCTTCAACGGCAACTGCGCCGAGGCCCTGCGCTTCTATGAACGCACCCTGGGCGGCAAGATCGAAATGATGATGACCTTTGCCGAGGCCCCTGACGCCGACCAGTACCCAGCCGAAGCGGCCAAGCAGATCATGCATGCGAGCCTGGTCATCGACGGGCACCGGCTGATGGCTTCCGACGCGATGCCCGGCCAGCCCTTCGAGGGCATGACCGGCTTCTCGCTCTCGCTCGGCTACAACACCGCGCCCGAAGCGAAGAAGGCCTTCGACGCCCTGTCCGCCGGCGGCCAGGTGACCATGCCGATGCAAGCCACCTTCTGGGCCGAAACCTTCGGCATGCTGGTCGACCGCTGCGGCACACCCTGGATGCTGAGCGGTGGCGCGAAAGACTTTCAGGGCTGAAGGCTCGATCGATGAATGACCGCACCCCGGGCTCGCCAGACGACCCCAAACGCTGGCTGGCCCTGATGGTGCTGTGCCTGGGCGTGCTGATGATCGTGCTCGACACGACCATCGTGAACGTCGCCCTGCCCTCCATCCGCGCCGACCTGGGTTTCAGCGAAACCTCGCTGGTGTGGGTGGTCAACGCCTACATGCTCACCTTCGGCGGCTTCTTGCTGCTGGGTGGCCGCCTCGGTGACCTGTTCGGCCACCGGCGTTTGTTCCTGCTGGGCATCACGCTCTTCACCGCCGCCTCGCTGGCTTGCGGGCTGGCGCAAACGCAGGCCATGCTGGTGGTGGCGCGTGCGGTGCAGGGGCTGGGCGGGGCGGTGGTCTCGGCGGTGTCGCTCTCGCTGATCATGAACCTCTTCACCGAGCCGGCCGACCGCGCCAAGGCCATGGGTGTCTACGGCTTCGTGTGCGCGGGCGGCGGCAGCATCGGCGTGCTGCTCGGGGGCTTGCTCACCAGCAGCTTCAACTGGCACTGGATCTTTCTGGTCAACCTGCCGATCGGCGTGGTGGTATACGCCTTGTGCGTGGCGCTGTTGCCCGGTGGGCGCGGCCACGCGCATGGCGAGAAGCTCGACGTGGCCGGCGCCATCACCGTCACCGCCTCGCTGATGCTGGCGGTGTATGCGGTGGTCAATGGCAACGAAGCGGGCTGGTTGTCGAACCAGACGCTGGGCCTGCTCGGTGCCGCCGTCGCGCTGTTGGCCATCTTCATCACCATCGAGGCGAGGGTGCAGCACCCTTTGATGCCGCTCGGCCTCTTTCGCCTGCGCAACGTGGCGGTGGCCAACGTCGTCGGGGTGTTGTGGGCCGCGGCGATGTTTGCGTGGTTCTTCATCTCGGCGCTCTACCTGCAGCTGGTGCTGGGCTACACGCCGATGCAGGTCGGGCTCGCGTTTCTGCCGGCCAACCTGATCATGGCGGCGCTGTCGGTCGGGCTCTCGGCGCGCATCGTGATGCGCTTCGGCATTCGCCGCCCACTCGCCGTGGGATTGATGATGGGGGCCGCAGGGCTGGCACTGTTTGCGCGTGCGCCGGTCAATGGCAGCTTCGTTGTGGACGTGCTGCCCGGCATGCTGCTGCTCGGCCTGGGTTCGGGCATTGCCTTCAACCCGCTGCTGCTGGCCGCCATGAGCGACGCCGCGCCGAGCGAGTCGGGCCTGGCTTCGGGCGTGGTCAACACCGCGTTCATGATGGGCGGCTCGCTGGGCCTGGCGGTGCTGGCCAGCCTGGCTGCAGCGCGCACCGAGACACAGCTCGCGTCCGGCGTGGCGGCCCAACTGGCGCTCAACGACGGTTACCGCCTGGCCTTCATGGCGGGGGCCGGTTTTGCCGCCGTGGCCGCGCTGATCGGCGCGACACTGCTGCGGGTGGGCCTGCACCCCAGCTCACCACGAGCCGATGGTTTGCATGGTTCGGCCGCCTGAACGACCCACACAACCGACAACAACGGAGGACGCCCATGTTCAAGAAGATCGCCCTGGTCATCGTGGCCTTGATCGCCATCGTGCTGATCTATGCCACCACCCGCCCCGACAGCTTCAGCGTGCAGCGCACGGCCACCATCAAGGCACCGCCCGAGAAGGTGTTTGCGTTGATCAACGACTTTCACCACTGGCCGGCCTGGTCGCCCTGGGAAAAACTCGACCCGGCGATGAAGCGCACGCACAGCGGCGCGACCTCCGGCAAGGGCGCGGTGTATGCGTGGGTGGGCAACAGCGATGTGGGCGAGGGCCGCATGGAAATCGTCGACTCGGTACCGTCGTCGAAGGTCGACATCAAGCTCGACTTCATCACGCCCTTCGAGTCGAAGAACACCACGCTTTTCACGCTGCAGCCGCAAGGCGACTCGACCCAGGTGACGTGGTTGATGCAAGGCCCCGCGCCTTACGTCACCCAGCTGATGACGGTGTTCGTGAGCATGGACAAGATGATCGGCAAGGACTTCGAGGCGGGGTTGGCCAACCTCAAGGCCAACGCTGAGAAGTGACCCTCAAGGACTCACCAGCAGTTTGTCGAAGGCCGCCATTTCCACGGGTCGGCTGAACAGATAACCCTGCGCCAGGTGACAGCCCACGCTGTGCAGGTACGCGGCCTGCTCCGGCGTCTCGACCCCTTCGGCCACCAGCACCATGTTGAGGCTGCGCCCCACCGAGACGATGGCTTTGACCAGCTCGGCGCTGCGCGAGTTGCCGGGCAGCTCGTTGACGAAGCTGCGGTCGATCTTGAGCGTTTGCACCGGCAGGCGGGTCAGGTAGCCCAGCGCCGAATAGCCGGTGCCGAAGTCGTCGATCGCAATCGTGATGCCCATGGCGGCCAAGGCCTCCAGGCTGTGGCGCACACCGTCGCTGCCATCGAGCAGCAGGCTTTCGGTGATCTCGAGCTCCAGCCACTGCGGCTGGCAACCGGTGGCACTGAGGGCGCCCTGCACCGTCTCGACCAGGGTCGTGCCTTCGCCGAACTGGCGCGCCGACAGGTTGACGGCCATCTTCAGCGGCTCGCTGCGCTGGCGGTTCCAGGCCACCACGGCAGCGCAGGCTTCGTGCAAGGCCCAGGTGCCCATGCGCACGATCAGGCCGGTCTCTTCGGCCAGAGGAATGAAACTCAGCGGTGACACCATGCCGCGTTGCGGCTGGCACCAGCGCATCAGCGCTTCAGCGCCCACCAGGCGCTGTGTGCCGAGTTCGAACTTGGGCTGGTAGTGCAGCAGCAGCTCACGCCGCTCGACACCGCGGCGCAGCTCGCTCTCCAGCGTCAAGCGGTGTGACGCCTGCGCGGTGAGCTGGGGCGAATAGAACTGCACATTGTTGCGACCGCGCGCCTTGGCGCTCGAGAGCGCAGCGTCGGCATGCTGCAGCAGCGATTCGGCGTCGGGGCCGTCGCTTGGATACAGCGCCGCACCGATGCTGGCGGTGAGGAACACGTCGGTGTCGTTGAGGTTGAACGGCGCCGACAGCGCCAGCAGCAGCTTGCTCGCCACGCGCGCCAGTGCGTCGGCCTGGCGCACGTCAGGCACCAGCACGGCGAAGGTGTCGCCGCCGAGGCGGGCCACGATGTCGGTCTCGCGCATCGACTGCGAGAGCCGCTCGCCCACGCGCTTGAGCAGCTCGTCGCCGGCGGCGTGGCCGAGCGAGTCGTTGACCTTCTGGAACTGGTCCAGCCCCAGCATCAGCATGCCGAACTCGGCCGGCGCATGGCCATGGGTCAGCGTCTGCTGCATGTGGTCGAGCAGGCCACTGCGGTTGGGCAAGGCCGTCACCGGGTCGAAGAAAGCGAGCGAGTGCACCTGGCGGCGGTAGGCGCGCAACTCGGTCACGTCCTGGATGGTGCCCAGCATCCGCAGTGGCACACCGTGGCGGTCGTACACCAGCTTGGCGCGGCCGTGCAGCTCGCGTCGCTCGCCAGCAGCGTCGACGTGGTAGTCGAAGCGCAAGGAGGTGGTGCGCTGGCGCACCGCCTGTTCGAACAGGTCGACGATGCCCGCGCGCTGGTCGGCGGGGATGAGTGCGGTGAGTTGGTCGAGATCGGCCGACGCCGCGGCGCTCAGGCTGACGATGCGCAGCGCCTCGGCCGAATAGCTCGCGCGTTGCGTGCGGAAGTCCCACTCCCAGGAGCCGAAGTTGGCCATCTGCTGGGCTTCGTCGAGCCGCGCCTCGGTCTCAGACAAGGCATTGGCCAGCTGGCTGCGTGCGCTCATGTCTTGCAGCGCCGCCACCACCTGGCGCACTGCGCCACCCGCGTGGTACTCGATCACCGCCACCGCGCGCACCTGGCGCAAGGCACCGCCATTCAACACACAAGGCAGCTCCAACTCGATGCGCCGCTGGCGTGTGGCCAGCGCATCGCGCCAGCGGGCCAGCAGCTCGGCGTGGCGGCTGCGCCGCACCAGCGCATGCAGACCCGGCACAGTCAGCTCGGCGTCGAGCGCCTGGCCCAGGATCGCCAAGGCTTCGGGTGATGCGTGCAGAGCCGCCGTGTCGTCCCAGCAGAGGTAGCCGATGGGGTCGAGCTCGCGCGCAGCTTCTTCGTACAAAGCATCGATGGCACGCGCGGGCAGCAGCGCGCCAAGGGCTTGTGGTTCAGAGTGCATGGTCAAGATTCATGGGTGGGAACGGCTGCGAGACTCGCAATGGTCGGGCCAAGGAACCCCCTCGCGCCAGTGGTTTGGCATGCCCGTTCGAAGGGAAACGGCGTCTGCGTGAGTTGGGTCACGGCTCGCTTTCGAGGTGTCACATGGATGACAGGGCAAGGCATGGAAGTCCTTGAGTGACACCGCCAAACAATGCGCAAAGAATCGTCAGTGCCCATTCACTCTCCACCGAGCCTGCCGTGACGACACCGCGATTGCTGCAACCCCTGACCTTGCGCGGCCTCACGCTGCCCAACCGCACCGTGATCGCGCCGATGTGCACCTACTCGGCCACCGACGGCATGGCAAGCGACTTCCACTTGGTGCACCTGGGCCGCTTTGCGCTCGGTGGCGCGGGCCTGGTGATCGTGGAGGCCACCGCCGTGCAGCCGCAGGGACGCATCAGCCACGGCGACCTCGGACTGTGGGACGACGGCCAGGTCGAGCCGCTGGCGCGCATCGCCGCGTTCCTGAAACAACATGGCGCGGCAGCCGGCATCCAGCTCGCGCACGCGGGGCGCAAGGCGAGCATGCAACGGCCCTGGCACGGCAACGGCCCGATGAACGAGAGCGATGCCACGCGCGGTGAACACGCCTGGAACGTGATCGCCCCCAGCGCCATCGCGGTGGAGCCCGGTTGGCTGATGCCGCGCGAGATGTCGCAGGCCGACATCGACGGGCTCAAGCGCGACTTCCGCCTCGCCGCCGAGCGCGCGCTGCGAGCCGGCTTCGAGGTGCTGGAGCTGCATTGCGCGCACGGCTACCTGATGCACTCCTTCCTGTCGCCCATCACCAACCAGCGCAACGATGCATATGGCGGCGACCGCGCGGGCCGCATGCGTTTGCCATTGGAGGTGGCCACGATCTTGCGCGAGGTGTGGCCGCAGGTGCTGCCGATGTTCGTGCGCATCTCGTCGGTCGACGCGGTGGAAAACGGCTGGTCGGTGGACGACAGCGTGGCCTTTGCAAAAGCGCTCAAGCAGATCGGCGTCGACGTGGTCGATTGTTCGTCGGGCGGCATCACCACCTCGCCCACCGCCTCGGCGGTGCCACGCGACTACGGTTTTCAGCTGCCCTACTCGCAGGCGGTGCGCGAGGGCGCGGGCATCGCCACCATGGCGGTGGGTCTGATCGTCGACGCACACCAGGCTGAGCAGGTGCTGCAAGACGGCCAGGCCGACCTGGTGGCCATTGCTCGCCAGGCACTCGAAGAACCCAACTGGCCGGTCAAGGCACTGACCGCGCTGCGCACCGGCGAGCCGGTGGCCGAGCGCTTTTCGCACTGGTTGAACCCGTATGGCTGGTGGCTGTCACGGCGCGCCAAGCTGATCGACAAGCTGGGGCCGTGGCAACGCTGAGTTTTTCTCTCACCTACCAACAAAGCAGGAGACACGACATGAAGACCTTGAGCAAGCACTTCGCGATCGCGGCACTGGCCCTCGCCGCAGCGGGCAGCGCCCACGCACAAGCCAGCTACCCCACCAAGCCGATCCACATCGTTGTCACCTTCACCACCGGCGGCGCACCCGACATCCTCGCCCGCCTGATCGGCGAGCGGCTGCAAGCGGCCTGGGGCCAGACGGTGGTGGTCGACAACAAGCCCGGGGCCGGCGGCAACACCGGCGCCGACTCGGTGGCCAAGGCCGCGCCCGATGGCTACACGGTGGTGGTGGGAACGGTGGGCACACACTCGATCAACGGCGCGCTTTACAAGAAGATGCCCTACGACATGGTGAAAGACTTCACCCCCATCACACTCCTGGCCACCACGCCCAACATGCTGGTGATTCACCCCGACGTGCCGGCCAAGACGCTGAAAGAGTTCATCGCCCTGGGCAAGAAGGACGGCAAGATGAGCTTCGCCTCATCGGGCGCGGGCACCTCGATCCATGTGTCGGGCGAGTTGTTCAAGACCATGACCGGCATCGACATGGAGCACATCCCGTACAAGGGCCGCGCCAGTGCCATCCCCGACCTGCTCGGTGGGCGTGTGACGATGATGTTCGACAACATGCCCTCCAGCCTGCCGCTGGTGAAAGACGGCAAGCTGCGCGCGCTCGGCATCACCTCGGCCAAACGCTCGGCGGCCGCACCCGAGATCCCGACCCTGGCCGAGCAAGGCCTGCCGGGCTTCGAAGCGGTGTCGTGGTTTGCACTCTTTGCGCCCGCCAACACGCCTGCGCCCATCGCCGACAAACTGCAGGCCGAGGTGAGCCGCATCCTCAAGTCCCCCGAAATCTCCAAGAAACTGTTGGAGATCGGCCTGGAGCCCGGCGGTGGCACGCCAGCCGAGCTGGCCGCGTATCAGAAGAGCGAGATCACCAAGTGGGCCAAGGTGGTGAAGGACTCAGGCGCCACGGCCGACTGACGACGCGCCCGCCGGCGCAAGCGGCGCGGCGCAGCAGGCTGCTGCGGCTGTCGCCCGGCACCATCAGCGTGACGCCCACGCTGATGGTTACGCCCCGGCCGGGCGTCCAGCGCGACACATCCAGCGCCGCCACCTGGGCACCGAACGCCTCGGCCGCGGCCACCGCTTCGTCGAGCAGCGCGCCGGGCAGCACGGCCACGAACTCTTCGCCGCCGAAGCGCGCCAGGCAAGCCGGTGAGTTTGTCGGTCATGGCCAGGCCACGCATCGCCACGCTGGTGCGGCGGTGCCGCGAGACCAGCCAGCCCAGCACCACCAGCAGCACGGCAGCGAGGCCGATCGCCACCGTCAGCAAGCGCCCGGCGAGGCGCTCTTGCGCCAGCGAGTGTTCGGTGGCTTTCTGGGCTTGGTGCAACAAGGCCATTTCGCGGTCGCGTGCGGCGGTGTCTTACTCCACCTTCAGCGTGGCAAACCGTTCGTCGAGCTGGCGTGTGAGCAGCTGCTCGGTGGCGACCTTGAAGCGGGTCTGCTGCTCGAACGCGTTGCGCCAGTCGTTCTGCTCGGCCAGCGCGGCGGCCAAGGCGCCGTGGGTGGCGGCCTGGTTGAGCAGGGTCAGCGCGCTCTGCGGGTTGCCACGCGCGTTTGCACGCTGGCCAGGCCACGCAGCGCGTAGGCCATGCCACGGGTGTAGTCGAGCTCGCGGCTGAGCTTGAGCACCTGGTCGAAAGCGAGCTGGGCGGCGTCCCAGTCGCGCAGGTTCTCCAGCGAGCGGCCGAGGTTGTATTGCGTCACCGCCTGCTCACGCCGCAAGCCCGCCGCAGCCTGCGCCTTCAGCGCCGACTCGTAGCAGTGGCGCGCTTGCGCATGGTCGCCCATGCGGTTGTAAAGAATGGCGATGGTGTTCTCGACCGTCAAGGTGTGCAGCGGCAACTGCAAGCGTTCGTAGAGGGCACGCGCGCGCTAGAGGTCGATCAGGCCGTTGGCAAACTCGCCGCGCACACCGCGCAAGTGGCCCCGCTTGCACAGCCGAAAAGGCCCGCTGCCAGCCCCTTGCGCTGCACTTTGGGCACCAGGGCGCGGCCGCGTTCGGGGTCGACCTTGACCTGCGCCTGGCTCTGCTCGACCAGCGCGCGTGCGTCGGCCAGTGGGTCGCCCGCGGCCTGTGCAAACACGCAGGCCAGCAAGAGCAAGGGCAGCACGGGCGAAAGAGTCGATGAACGCACACGCTTGGTTGGAAGGGGGCGCCCCGCATTGTCACCTTGGCCCGGCAGGGCCCAGAATGCACTTCCATGATCACCGAAAGCGACATCAGCCTGGCCGTGCCGGCCGACGCCGTGGCGATTGCCGCGCTGTCAAGGCGCGCCATCGAGCAAGGGCTGGAGTGGCGCTGGACGCCGCACCGGGTGATGAACAGCCTGGCCGATGCCGACACCAACGTGGTGGTGGCGCGGCGTGGCTCTGACCTGCTCGGCTTCGCGATCATGAGCTACGGCGACGAGCACGCCCATGTGCAGCTGCTCGCCACCCAGCCGCGCTGCCGCCGCCAAGGGGTGGGCAGCGCCCTGATCGTCTGGCTGGAGGTGACGGCGCGTGTCGCCGGCATCACCAGCCTGCGCCTGGAGGCCCGCTCCGACAACGCCGGCGCGGCCGCCTTCTACCGCCACCACGGCTTTGAGGTGATGGACCGGCGCAACGGCTATTACCAGGGCGTGGCCGATGCAGTGCGCATGACCAAGCTGCTCACCGCACCAACACCTTAAGCCGCCAGCAGCTCGCCGAAACGCGCGGCGTCGATGTTGGAGCCGCAGACCACCAGCGCCACCCGCTTGCCGTCCAGCCGCTCGCGCAGCGGGCCGAGCAGCGCGGCCGTGGCGGCCGCCGCCGCCGGCTCGGCCACCAGCTTCATGTCGGTGAACAGGTGCTGCATCGCGGCGACGAGCGCAGCGTCGTCGACGCGCACGATCTCATCGACAAAACGGCGGCACACGCCGTAGCTGTAGTCGAGCGCATACGGCGCGCCCAGGCTGTCGGCGATGGTGTCGACGCGCTCGAGCTGCACTGGGCGGCCGGCCTGGAAGCTGCGGTACATGGCATCAGCCCCGACCGGCTCCACACCGAACACCTGGCAGCGTGGGTTGATCTGTTTCACCGCGGCGGCGATGCCGCCACACAAACCACCGCCGCCCACCGGCACCACCACCGCGTCGAGCCCACGCACCTGGCGCATCAGCTCCAGGCCAATGGTGGCGGTGCCTTCGGCGGTGCGTGGCCCGTCGAAAGGGTGGACCATGCTGCGGCCTTCGTCGGCCACCAGCTTCTGGGCCACGGCAAAGGCCTGGTGGATGGTGTCGGTGAAGAGCAGCTCGGCCTGTTGCTCGCGGCAGGCGGCGATGCGTGCCGGGCTGGCGTGGCGCGGCATCGCGAGCTTGGCGTGGGCGCCCACCGCGCGCGCCGCAAACGCTACCGACACCGCATGGTTGCCGGCGCTGGCCGCAACCACGCCGCGCTGTCGGGCCGGCGCGTCGAGCGCTTGCAGGCAATTGAGCGCGCCGCGCAACTTGAAGCTGCCGGTGCGCTGAAACAGCTCCAGCTTCAGCCAGACCTCGGTGCGCGCGTCGAGCGCATGGGCGATGGCGCCGGTCTGCCAACGCCACACCGGCGTGGGCAGGATGTGGCCCGCCAGGCGCGCGGCCGTGTGTTCGATTTCATGCAGGCGGGGGTAAGCGGCCGACGCCACGGCGTCAGGGGCAGATAAGGACATGGGAACTCTCCGTTCGACTCGATTTGAGGGGGCGCGCAAGCGGCGCGCTGAAACGCGAAGAGGACCGCCAAGCACCGGCCGAAGCCGCAGCTCAACGATCCCGGCGAATTCGAATCGGGCGAAGGGCGCGCTCGCGCGCAGGGAAGAAGCTGGACGCAAAGCGCAGCACCCAAGCGCGCAAGGTCTGCGCAAGCGTGTGGGTGAAAGGGCTGTGGTGCATCACGGGGCCGATGATGGCACAGCCTGCAGCCTGGGGGCAACCGGTCGCATCCGGCTCGCGGTGCGTGCGGCCACCACGCTGCGATCGCGCCCGCCTTGTTTGGCGAGGTACATCGCCTGGTCGGCCCGCTCGATGCACGCGGCCAAGGCCTCGCCGGGCTCGAAGACCGCGATGCCGGCCGAAAAGCTGACACGCAGCGCCGGCTCGATGGCCTCGAAGTGCACTCCGGCCAGTGCGCGGTGCAGCCGCGCCACCACGGCGGCAGCCGCGTGCGCCTCGGTCTCGGGCAACATCACGATGAACTCCTCGCCGCCCCAGCGGCCGAGCATGTCGGTGTCACGCAGCGCCGCACTGGCACAGGCCGCGAAGGCGCGCAGCACCTCGTCGCCTTGCGCGTGGCCGTGCTGGTCGTTGACGCGCTTGAAGTGGTCGATGTCGATCAACGCCAGGCACAGCGTGCGGCCGCTGCGCTCGGCGCGGCTCACTTCAAGCTGCATCCGCTCCAGCGCATGGCGCCGGTTGTAGAGGCCGGTGAGTTCGTCGCGGATGGCGAGCTGGCGGTTTTTTTCCAGGGCCTGCTCCAACTCGATCCCGTGCTGGCGCAGCTTGTGGCGCAAACGGCTGAGCTGGCCGGCGAGCAAGGCGATCGACGGCAGCAGCACCGCCATCAACAAGAAGTGCATGACTTCTTCATCGGCGGGGTAACGTTGCGGCCACTGCGAGTGCGCCACCGCCATCGCGAGGCCGAGCAGCCCCACGGCGAACAGGCTCAAACCCACCAGCTGGCGCAGCGTGAGCGCAAACATGCCAAAGATCAGCGTGACCGCCAGCGCCAGCATGCTGGCACCCCGCACCGGCCCGCACATCAGGTAGGCGCCGACCGTGCTGAACACGCTGAACACGCCCTGGGGCAGGGTCAACGCCGGGTCGGACTTGAAATGCAGGTTCAGGCCGCTGCGCACGATGGCATAAAAGCCCAGCACGCCGCCCAGGCAGAGCACCGCCCAGAGCAAGGTCGGGCGGCCTTCCAGCACACCCAGCCAGACACCCACGCCGGCGATGGCGGCCAGCAACAGGTCGAGCAGAAAGGTCAGCAGGGACTGGGTCGCGCGCACACGCTGGCGTTTGTCCTGCCCCAGCAGGAGGTCGCCCATTCGCCGTGCGAGAGGAATGCCCATCCCTCGCATATCGGCCGTTCAGGCCCACAGCTTGAGCAGCAGTTCCTTCACCAGCTCGGTCGACTGGTCGATCAGTGGCCCGCGGTGGCGTTGTGACGAGGTGGCGATCCACAGCGTGGTGGTCATCTTCGGCTTGCGGATCGGGCGCACGAAGAACGCATCGGCATGGCCGCTGGCCTGGATGGCGTTGAGCGCGAGCACCGCATGGGCTTCGCCCTGTTGCACCAGGTCGAGGATGGCGGGCACGCTCTCCACCTCCATCGCCACGCGGGCCTTGCGCCCTTCGTTGGCCAGCGCCGTCTCCAGCAGCATGCGGATGGAGTGCGGCAGGCTCGGGATCACCAGCTCGTGCTCGGCCACTTCGGCCAGCGTGACGGCCGGGCCGATGAGCTTGTTGACCTTGCCGCGCGCCGACACCAGGTAGAGCTGCTCGTCGAGCACGGGCACCAAGTCGATGGCGGCCGAAGGCGCCACGTTGTAGACCACCGCGCAGTCGACACGGCCGATGGCCAGCCACTCCAGCACATAGGTCGACAAGCCTTCGACCACGCTCAGCGTGGCTTTGGGGAAGCGTGTGCGGAAGGCTCGCACCAGCGGGCTGGTGAGGGTGCGGCTCACGCTCGGCGGCAGCGCGATCACCAGCCGGCCGGTGGCGGCGCCGCGGTGGTCTTCCAGGTCGAGCCGCGCGCGCTCCACCTGCTGCAAGATGCCGCGGCCGTGGGCGAGCAGGCGCGTGCCGGCTTCGGTGAGGGTGACACCGCGGCCGTTGCGTTCGAAGAGGGACTGGCGCAACTCCACTTCGAGCGAGCGCACCTGGCGGCTCAGCGCCGGCTGGGCAATCGACAGGAAGCTCGCCGCCCGCGTGAAGCTGCCGAGTTCAGCGACGTGAACGAAGTATTCGAGTTGCTTCAGGTCCATGTGCCCATGATGCGCCACCATGCCACTTGGGCATAGCTGGTATGTGCGCTATCTCGTTGATGAATGGGGAGCGCTGCGCAAGAATGATTTGCAGATCGCCCCTGAAAGCACCCACGCATGAGCCTCGTCATCGACATCCACGGCCACTACACCACCGCCCCGAAGGCGCTGGAAGACTGGCGCAACCGCCAGATCGCGAACCTGAACGACAAGGCCAACCTGCCGCGCGCGAGCGAGCTCAAGATCAGCGACGACGAGCTGCGCGAAAGCATCGTGAGCAACCAGCTCAAGAAGATGCAGGAGCGTGGCAGCGACCTCACCGTGTTCTCGCCACGCGCGAGTTTCATGGCGCACCACCTCGGCGACTTCGAGGTGTCGTCGACCTGGGCTGCCATCTGCAACGAGCTCTGCTACCGCGTCGGGCAGCTCTTCCCCGAG
>NZ_JANOCG010000517.1:0-7039 GCF_031412075.1 Rhizobacter sp. | reverse complement strand
CCAGGCCCGCATGCACCTTGTCGAGCCGGTCGGCCACCAGCTTGAAACTTTCACCCAGGCGCAGCTCCAGTGTGGCGTGCAGCTTCTCGTCGACGGTGGCGCGCATCTGTTCGAGCTTTTGTTCGTTGCCCTGCTGCAAGGTGGTGAGCCGCTGCTCGACGGCGGTGCGCACATCGCCGAGGCGGCGCTCATTGGCCTCGGAGAGCGCGCGCAACTGCTCGGCAATGGCCTGCTGCATGGCCGCCAGTTGCGTGCGAAAACCTTCGATCTGCTCGCTCTGCAGACGGGCCACGCCGGTTTGTGCGCCGGTCAGCGTCTGCTGAAAGTTGGCGAGCGTGCTGACCAGCTCCTGGCGCGTGCCCTGGGCGCTGCGGCCCAGCTCGTCGCGCAGTTCACGTTCCAGCCGCTCGCTGGAGGCACGCAACTCGGTCTTCAGCGACTCATCGACGGGCGGTCGGCGAAACACCAACCAGAGCAACAGCAAAAGATTGAGAACGGCGAGCGCCGCCACGAACCACCACGGTGTTTGCATGCGCCTGATTCTCTCAGGGCGCAGGCCGCAAGACTTCGGGGTTGACGGGCGTCGGCGGCTTGCCGGCGGACGGCCCCAGGCCAAGCGCTGCGATCAGGTTGTCAGCCGCCAGGTCGGCCATGGCGCGGCGTGTGGCCACAGTGGCGCTGGCGATGTGCGGTGTGAGCACGACGTTGGGCACAGTGAGCAGGTGTGGGTGCAACGCAGGTTCGCCTTCGAACACGTCGAGTCCGGCCGCAGCGATAAGCCCGGCAGCCAGCGCTTGGGCCAAGGCCGCGTCGTCCACCACACCACCGCGTGCGATGTTGGTCAGCGTGGCGGTGCGCTTCATCTGGGCCAGCTCGACCGCACCGATGGCGTGGTGCGACGCCGGCGAGTACGGCACCACGATCACCAGGTGGTCGGCCTGCTGCAACAGCTCAGGTTTGCTGACGTAGGAGGCACGGCATTCCTGCTCGATCGCGGCATCGAGCCGCGAGCGGTTGTGATAGATCACCCGCATGCCAAACCCATGCGCACCGCGCCGCGCAATCGCCTGCCCGATGCGGCCCATGCCGAGGATGCCCAGCGTCGCGCCGTGGATGTCGCTGCCGGTGAACATGTCGAACGACCACTTCTTCCATTCGCCACGCCGCAAGAAGTGCTCTGACTCGGCGATGCGGCGCGCCGCCGCCATCATCAATGCGAAGCCGAAATCGGCGGTGGTTTCGGTGAGCACGTCGGGCGTGTTGGTGCAGACCACCCCGCGCGCCGTGCAGGCCGGCACGTCGATGTTGTTGTAGCCCACCGCCATGTTGCACACCGCGCGCAGCTGCGGGTTGGCCGACAGCACGGCCTCGTCGATGCGCTCACTGCCGGTGGCGAAGAGGCCTTGTTTGCCTTTCAGGCGGGCAATGAGCTCGTCCTTGCTGAACACCTGGTCTCCCGGGTTGTCTTCGACCTCGAAGTGATCGCGCAAGCGCGCCACGACTTCCGGTTGAATGGCTCGGGCCACGAGAACAGCAGGCTTCATAGGAACCTCGCAAAACCAGCCACCGGCTCGCGCTCGGTCACCAGAGAGTTTTCAATCGCCGCCGGGTCGGCATGACCGAGCGACATGCCGCACACCAGCATTTCATCGGCGCTCGCACCGATGGCCGGCATGATGATCTTGTGGAACTGCGTGAAGGCGGCCTGCGGGCAGGTGTCGAGCCCGCGCCCGCGTGCGGCCACCATGATGTTTTGCAAGAACATGCCGTAGTCGAGCCAGCTGCCCTTTTCCATGATGCGGTCGATGGTGAACATCAAGCCCACCGGTGCATCGAAGAAGCGGTAGTTGCGCCCGTGTTGCGCATGCATGCGCTCCTTGTCGGTCTTGCCGATGCCGAGCAGGCCGTACAAGTCCCAGCCCACCTTGCGGCGGCGGTCGATGTAGGGCGACTCCCATTGGGTCGGGTAGTAGGCGTACTCCTGCTGGTGGCCGGCGGCCTGCGCCGGGTCGTCGAAGGCTTCGAGGATCTGACGCGACAACCCCTGCAGCGGCTCACCCGTCAACACGTAGACCTTCCACGGCTGCGTGTTGGTGCCCGAGGGTGCGCGCGAGGCCACGTGCAAGATGTCTTCGATGGTGGCTCTCGGCACCGGTGTGGGCAGATAGGCGCGCAGCGAGCGGCGCGAGGTGATGGCAGCGTCGACCGCCGCAGTCTGCTCAGGCGTGGGTTTCAAACGATCAACTCCTTCAAGGCTTTGAGCAGCGCCGGTGGCAAGGCGGCGGGCCGGCGCGTGACCCGGTCCACATACACATGAATGAAATGCCCGCGCGCCGCAACCCGCGGCTCACCGGCCACGAAGATGCCGATCTCGTAGCGCACGCTCGACGAGCCCATGTGCGCCACCCGAATGCCCGCCTCCACCCGCTGCGGGAACTCGATCGATGCGAAGTAGTTGCAGTGGGTCTCGACCACCAGGCCGATGACCTCGCCGCGGTGGATGTCGAGCGCGCCGGCTTCGATCAGGTAGCGGTTCACCGCCGTGTCGAAGAGGCTGAAGTAGACGACGTTGTTCAAGTGGCCGTAGGCATCGTTGTCAGCCCAGCGTGTGGCCAAGGGCGTGAAGTGGCGGTAGGCCTCGCGGCCGTCGGGTTGGGGTCGTGGTGTCGTGCTCATGAAGACTCATTGTTCCATTGCCGCCAACTCTCGACCGCTTCCCTCAAGGTGTTGACCTGCACCTGCACGGTGGTGCCGAGGTCGTGGCCATACCCGCCGGCCATGGAAAGCGCGAGCGGGATGCGCCGTTCGCGGGCTGCGGCGAACACGCGGCGGTCTCGTTCCGCCAGCCCGGCCGTGCTCAGCTTGAGGCGGCCCAAGCGGTCGCCTTCATGCGGGTCAGCACCCGCCAGGAAGAAGATCAAGCCCGGCGGACCATCGCGATGGCGGGCCCACAGCTCGGCCAGCGCCGTATCGAGCGCGGCCAGGTAAGGCTCGTCGGTGCAACCGTCGGGCAAGTTCACGTCGAGGTCGCTCGGCTCCTTGCGGAAAGGAAAGTTCTTCTCGCCATGCAATGACAAGGTGAACACCGTGGGGTCGTCGCAGAAGATCGCCGCGGTGCCGTTGCCCTGGTGCACATCAAGGTCGATCACCGCCACCCGCAGCAGTCGCCGGTGCAAGCGGTGCCATTCGGCCTGCATCAATCGTGCGGCCACCGCCACATCGTTGAAGACGCAATAGCCGCCACCCTTGTCGGCGCTGGCGTGGTGAGTTCCCCCGGCCAGGTTGCCCGCCACCCCCTCGCGCAGCGCAACGCGGGCCGCCTGGATGGTCGCGCCCACCGAGCGACACGCCCGCTCTGCCATGCGCTCCGACCACGGAAACCCGATCTCGCGGAGTTGCGTGGCGCTCAGGTGCCCCAGGAGCACCGCATTGATGTAGCTCGGCGTGTGCACCAGGGCCAGCTCGCCTTCGCTGGCCGGCGGGGCCTGCTCGAGCCGGATGCCCGGCAGCTCGTGCGCCACGCGCTCGCGCAGAAGCTGGTACTTCTGCATCGGGAAGCGGTGCCCTTCGGGCAGTTTCACTGCCACGTGGTCGGCATAAAACGTGTGAAAACCCAAGGATTTAGAAGCCACGTTCTAAATTGCTGCAATGCAACAAAAACAGCTTGAAATGTCGCGCCGGCTTCGTATACTTCTGGTCATGGTGCAGCGCAACAAATTGCTGTGTCATCCCCGAATCTAACCACAGGAGATTACCCATCATGCTGACCGCTGAACAAGTCATGGCCGCTCACAAGGCAAACATCGAAACCCTTTTCGGCCTCACCGGCAAAGCCTTCGAAGGCATCGAGAAGCTGGTTGAGCTGAACCTTCAAGTCGCCAAGACCGCCATGGGCGAAGTCGCCGAGAACACCAAGGCTGCAATGTCCGTCAAGGACGCGCAAGAGCTGCTGGCCCTGCAAGCCGGCCTGCTGCAACCCGCCGCTGAAAAGGCTGCTGCCTACGGCCGTTATGTCTATGACATCGCCGCCAGCACCAATGCCGACATCGGCAAGGTCGCCGAAGCACAAGCCACAGAAGCCCAGAAGAAGTTCATGGCTCTGGTCGACACCTCGGTGAAGAACGCTCCTGCCGGCTCCGAAAACGCTGTCGCGCTGGTCAAGTCGGCTGTGGCTGCTGCCAACAACGCTTATGAAAGCGTGCACAAGGCTGCCAAGCAAGCTGCCGATGTGGCTGAAGCCAACTTCCAAGCCATGACCACCACCGCGGTCAAGGCCACGCAAGCCGCAACCAAGACCAAGCGCGCTGCCTGATCTCGAAGAATTTACAACCCGGGGTTGAACTTCCGAACAGGCTCTTCATCTGAAGAGTTCCATGAGCGGCAACGCTCTTGGTGTCCCTGAAAGGTTGTCTCCTCGGTACCCACGAATTCTCCATTCAAGGTGTACCTTTCGGCCCGGTGGCAACACCGGGCCGTTTTGTTTTGTGCGCCCGCTTTTTCATCCAAGCTTCAGTGGGTCTTGGCGGCGATGCGCAGCTTCAACTCGGTCAGCATGGCCGTGGCCACGTCACGGCCGGCCTGAATCGAGCGCTTGCGTGCCGAGAAGTCGGCGCCCGACACACCGGCCAGCCTGGGCCGCATCACCACATCGGCCTCACGCAGCTCGAACACATTGATGCTTCGCCCCATGATGGCGAAGGTCTGCAGCAGCATGCGCATCGGGTCGCCGGTGGGGTTGCCGTCGGGGATGGCGGAGATATCGACCGCAATCACCAGCTCGGCGCCCATCTGCCGCGCAAAGCGCACCGGCACGGGCGACACCAGGCCACCGTCCACATATTCCCGAGTGCCGATGCGAACCGGCGTGAACACCGCCGGCACGGCGCTCGACGCGCGCACCGCCACACCCGGGTCACCGATCTGGAACAGGATGGGTTGGCCGCTGTCGAGGTCGGTGGCCACGATGCCCAGCGGCAGCTTCATCTGCTCGATCAAGCGCCCACCAGTGTTCTCGCGCACGAATTTGGCAAGCGCTTCGCCCCGGATCAGGCCTCGCCCCGGGAACGCCCAATCGGTGAACGCCGATTCGTCCATGCTGTCGGCCAGCGCGGCCAGAGAAGTGCCGTTCTTGCCCGAGGCGTAAAGCGCAGCCACCAGGCTGCCGGCGGAGGTGCCGGTCACGTAGTCGACCTTGATGCCGTTCTCTTCCAGCACCTGGATCACACCGATGTGGGCAAAGCCCCGGGCGGCACCACCGCCCAGCGCCAGGCCGATGCGGGGCGGCTTGGGAGGAAGCACCGGCGCCGAGGCGCCCGGCTCCGGCGGCATTGGCACCACGGCAGTCGGAGGCATCACCGGGGCGGTTTGGCAGGCGCTCAATGCAGCCAGCACCAAAATTGCGGCCAGCCCGCGCCAGCGGATCAAGAGGTTCGAGGGTTTCAGCATGGCGGAATTCTAGGAGCCGGCCCGGAACGCACACTTGCCATATCCCATCAAGGCATAAACAACCAACTAAACTGTTCTTTCTATATATATAGACGCTTTGTACAGTCCAGCCCTTCTCTTCGCTCGCGCGCACGGCTGTCGCGGGCACACCTGGGCCTCACATGGATTGGTTGGCGGTCATCAGCGGTTTCGGTGTCGGTGCCATCGTGGGCCTGACGGGCGTTGGCGGCGGCTCGCTGATGACGCCTTTGCTGCTGACCGTGTTCAAGCTCAACCCGGCGGTGGCCATTGGCACCGACCTGTGGTTTGCGGCCATCACCAAGACCTCTGGCTCCATCGCCCACCACCGCCATGGCCATGTGGACTACAAGATCCTGTGGCTGCTGCTGGCGGGCAGCATTCCGGCCTCCATCGCCACGCTGGCACTGATGCATTTCACCGGGCTGACCAAGGGCTGGGCCAGTGCCCTCACCTTCTCGCTGGGCATTGCCTTGCTGCTGACCGCTGTGACGGTGGCCTACAAGAAGGTCTGGCACCAGCTGGGGCTGAAGCTTGAGAAGTGGATCCCCGAGTCGCGCAAACCAGTTTTCACCGTCGCATCGGGTTTGATCCTCGGCGTGCTCGTCACCTTGAGCTCGATCGGCGCCGGGGCCATTGGTGCCACGCTCATCCTCCTGCTCTACCCGCGCCTGGAAGCACGCCGCCTGGTCGGCACCGACATCGCCCACGCCGTGCCGCTGACTCTGGTGGCCGGCATTGGCCACGCCACCATGGGCCATGTGGACTGGTCCCTGCTGGTCGCGCTGCTGGTCGGGTCCATCCCCGGCATCTGGATCGGCGCCCAGCTGACGCGGAAAATGCCCGATCAACTGGTGCGTGCGCTGCTGTGTGTGGCGCTCGTCACCGCCGGTCTCAAAGTCATTCACTGAACTTCTGAACGATGTACCAGTACACCCACTTCGACACGCAGTTCGTCAAACAGCGCGCCGCGCAGTTTCGTGACCAACTGGAGCGCAACATCGCCGGCACGCTGACCGATGATGAGTTTCGCGCACTGCGTCTGCAAAACGGCTGGTACATCCAGCGCCACGCGCCGATGCTGCGTGTGGCCGTGCCCTACGGCGAGCTGAGCAGCACACAGCTGCGCGCCCTGGCCCGCATCGCGCGCGAGTACGACCGTGGTTATGGCCACTTCACCACGCGCCAGAACCTGCAATACAACTGGATTCCGCTGGTGAAAAGCGCCGACGTGATGGACGCGCTCGCAGCCGTCAGCATGCACGGCATCCAGACCAGCGGCAACTGCATCCGCAACATCACCAGCGACTGCTTCGCCGGTGTGGCCGCCGACGAGATCGTCGACCCGCGCCCTTACTGCGAAATCTTGCGCCAGTGGAGCACGCTCCACCCCGAGTTCGCGCACCTTCCGCGCAAGTTCAAACTCGCTGTGACCGGTGCCCGCGAAGACCGCGCGGCGATAGCGTGGCACGACATCGGCCTTCAGCTGCTCAAGAACGACAAGGGCGAGGTCGGCTTCAAGGTGCTGGTCGGTGGCGGCATGGGCCGCACGCCGATCACCGGCACCGTCATCAAC
>NZ_JANOCG010000516.1:0-13121 GCF_031412075.1 Rhizobacter sp. | reverse complement strand
CGCCGGCCGGCTGGCGGCCGACATGGGCGGCCAGCTGCTCACGCTCAGGTTTGGCCGCGAAGACGAGTCGGAGGCCGACCTGGTCGGCATGGAGCTTGCTGCCCGTGGCGGCTACGACCCACGCGCCGGGGTGAGCCTGTGGAACAAGATGGCCGCGGCCAGCAAGGGCGCGCCGCCGCAGTTTTTGTCGACTCACCCCTCGGGGCCGACGCGCATCCAAGACATCCAGGCGAGCCTGCCCAAGGTGGAGGGGCTGTACGCCAGGGCGCCCAAGCCGGAGCAACGGTTCGGGCCGCCCAAGCCACCGGCCGCGCCGGCCGCCGGCAAGGGCTGAGCCACCGCAGCCTCACCAGCGCGACGGCAGCGTGGGCGCCAGGTGAAAACGCCCCGCCTCGACCGAGATGTAGCCACCCTGCTCCAGATCCTTCAGCAGGCGGCTGACCATCTCCCGCGAACAGCCCACTCGGCTGGCGATGTCGGCGTGGGTGAGCCGCTCGACGATCAAGCGGGTGCCGTCGGCCTGCGCTTGCGCCAGCTCGTCGAGCAGCCGGCTCACGCGGCCATACACGTCGAGCAAGGCCATGTTGCGCGCACTCTGCGTGGCCAGCCGCGCCCGCCGGATCACCCGCGAAATCAACTCGAACGCAAACTCCGGGTTGGCCGCAATGTGCTCGCGCAAGGTCTTGCGCGTGACCACCGAGCACACCGTGGCTTCGAGCGTGATCACCGAGGCCGAACGCGGCCCACCGTCCAGGCTCATCTCGCCCAGGTACTCGCCGGGACCGTACACACCGTAGACGATCTCGCGGTCGCGCTCGTCGGTGGAGAACGATTTCACCCGGCCCGACAACACGATGAACAGCGTCTCGCCGACGTCGCCTTCATGAATCAGCAGCGTGCCTTTGCGGTAGCGCCGGGGCTCGCCGCGCGCCACCAGGGTGCGCAGGTCCTGAGGCCAGGAGGAGTCGTCGGGCAGGGTCGCCGGGGCGGCAGAGTCCATGAGAGCGCGGCAGAGTGGTCGGCCCGCGCATCATCGCGCGGAACCGCAGCACGCTGCAACGCAGCATTGCCGGCGCAATGCCTGGCGCCGGGCCGCCCCAACCGACAGGGGGCCGTTGTTGTCAGTGCGGCAGCGCGGTCTTCATCGCCAGTGTGATCGGCGGCAGCACCGTCACCCGGCTCACCAGGTCGCGAATGCTCGCGGTCTGGGTCTTGGTGCGGATGCTGCTGATCTGGGTGCGGATGGTCGACACCGCCACGTCGCAGCGGCGTGCCACTTCCTTGGGGCGCAGCCCGTCGCACAGCGCCTGCAGCACCCGCGCTTCGGCGGCGGTGAGGCCCTGCGTGCGGGCGAAGAAGTCGACCGTCAGCGCCTCGCAGCTTTGGCGTTTGCCCAGCACCAGCAGCACCAGGGCTTCGCCGCCGGGGCTGTCTTCGCCCAGGGGCACGACCGCCAGCGACAAGGCCTGGTGGGTTTCGCCCAGGGCCAGCAGGCGGCGCCGGCCGAGGGCTGCGTCGGCCAGCGCCTGCATCAGGAGGGCTTGCTGCTCGCGCCGCGCCGCGTGCACCGCGCCGCCGGCCCACACCAGGCTGCTGCCCAGCCCCAGTTCCTGCCGGGCAGGTTGATTGGCGTGGCGCAACACGCCGCAAGGGGTGACGAGCAACATGCCGTGGTCCATCTCGTCGAGCATGCGCGCCAGCCAGCGGGTGATGGCTGCGGGGTCCGTTCGCCGCTCGGGCCCGAGGTAGCTGCCGTCTGCGGGTCGGGTGGCGGTACTGCAAGACTCCAACATGATGCGTTCCCCTGGTGGTTGTCGGCGCGCTGACCAGCCCCTCGCCGTGACCCCCAATTTAGGGATGACGCGGCGCCGACGAGGGTGAATCCGACCCGCTGGCGTGTGACTTATTCACCTCGCCGCACGGCACAAACTGGAGAACTCATCCCGGCTCGGCGGATCATCCAGCCCATGAACAGCATCCAGACCCCGGGCTCGCGCAGCCTGCTGCGCGACGAGCGGCTCAAGGCACTCATTCAAGACAAGCTGCAGGCCTTTGACGTGCAGCGCCATTCCGCGCAGGCGCAGGCAAGGCCTTTGCTGGCGGCCGCGGTGGCCATTGCCATCGTTGACGAAGGCCATGGCGCCGACCTGCCCTCCTTCCCTCGGCATGCGCAGTGGAGTGCGCAGGCTGCCTTGCTGCTGACACGGCGCTCGCTGCAACTGCGCAAGCACGCGGGCCAGTGGGCGCTGCCAGGCGGGCGCATCGACGCGGGCGAGACTGCCGAGCAGGCCGCCCTGCGCGAGATGGCCGAAGAGGTGAATCTGTCTCTCGATGCCAGCGCCGTGATGGGCCGGCTCGACGATTTTGTGACCCGCTCGGGCTTTGTGATCACGCCGGTGGTGGTGTGGGCGGGCGCGGCACACGACATCGTGCCCAACCCCGACGAGGTGGCCGGTGTGCACCGCATTCCGGTGGCCGAGTTCCTGCGGGCCGATGCGCCGATGCTGGAGCAGACCGAACACAGCGAGCACATGGTGCTGCGAATGCCCGTGGGAGCGGACTGGATTGCGGCACCCACCGCCGCCCTGCTTTACCAGTTCAGAGAGGTGTGCATCGAGGGCCGGAGCACCCGTGTTTCACATTTCGAACAACCGGTGTTTGCCTGGAAGTGACGCCAGGCTCGGGTCAGCGTGTGACGCTGCCTTCTTGAAGGGCGAGGTCGAGCAAGTCGCTGATCTGCTCGATCAGCGAGTGCGGTTCATGCGGTGAACCGGCCAGCCCAAGAAGGGCATGCAGCGGCGGGCGAGAAGGTGTCTCGATGGGCTGCTGCGGGTCTTCTGTGGCGAGACCGTGCAGTGACACCGTGGCGGGCCGGCCGGTGAGGTCGATCATGGTGCCCACCATGCGGGTGGCGTTGCCGCCAGCGTCGCGCTCCACGGCCCGGCCGCGCGACAGCACGGTTCGGTAGCCCGAGCCGTTGCTGCGCAACCGGAACCGCATCTCATAGCTGGACACGTGGCCGGCGAGGTGCGAGCGCAACGAAACCTGCATGGGCTCCAGGTCGTCGGGGTGCACCCGGCAGCGCCAGAAGCCGGTGCTGTCGGACTCATGGATGCGCGGAAATCCGAAACGCGCCTTCCATGGGGGTGAGTAGTGAACCATCTCCCGGCAGGGATCCAGGTCCCAGACACCAAACGTGCCGTTCTCGATGGCCAACCGCCAGCGTTGCAATTGGACGATCCGCTCCGGCGTCATGCGGTGGGTGATGTGGTAGGTGGCAAGGTCAAATTTTCCCACCATCGCATGCACGGTGCCGGTGCCGAACCTGCCCCACCGTGCCGTATGGCGCACTCCAGGCCCGCATGCGCTGCGGGCCGTCAGCGTTTCTTTTCGGGCTCAGGCCAGCACGCGCAGCAACCAGCGGTTGAGATCGCCGATTTCTTCGGCGCACACCGAGTGCGGCATCGGGTAGTCGTGCCATTCGACGGCGTGGCCGAGCGCGGCCAACGCATCGCGCGAGGCCACGCCGCTGGCGAACGGCACCACCGGGTCTTGTGTGCCGTGGGCCAGGAACAGCGGCACGTCGCGGTTGGCGGCACTGCGTTCGGTGGCGGTGCTTGCGGCCAGCGGCAGGTACCCCGACAGGCCCGCCACACCCGCTAGGCGCTCGCCGTGGCGCAAGCCGGCGAGCAGCGCCATCGCGCAGCCCTGCGAAAAGCCGACGATCACGATGTGCGAGACGGGAACGCCGCGCTGTTTTTCAACGGCGATCAGCGCTTCGATCAGGGCCTGCGATTCACGCAAACCTGCTTCGTCTTCGCGGCGCGCGAGGTCGTTGCCGAGGATGTCGTACCAGGCGCGCATCACGTAACCGCCGTTGATGGTGACCGGGCGCTCCGGTGCGTGGGGCAGCACGAAGCGCACCGCGCCAACGGCGCTCAGGTCAAGCTCTTTGGCGATGGGCGCAAAACCGTGGCCGCTGTCGCCCAGCCCGTGCAGCACGATGACGGTACGCTTCGGCGAGGGGCCGGTTTCGATCTCGAGGGTGTCCAGTGACATGGGGGCTCCGCTGTTGGCTGAGCGCCGATCGTAAGGGTCTCAGCGGGTGGTGGCGCCGGCCCCGCGAAACGCGCCCGGCGTGTCGCCCGTCCAGCCGCGAAAGGCGCGGTGGAACGAGGCCGTGCTGTCAAAGCCCAGCTGCGCACTGATGGCGTTGATGGGCTCGTGGCCCTTGGTCAGCATCTGCAAGGCCATGTCGCGGCGGAACTCGTCTTTCACGCGCTGGAAGCTGGTGCCTTCATCGGCCAGACGGCGGTGCAGCGTGCGTGCCGACACATGCAAGGCCTCGGCCGCGCTCTCGGCGGTGGCAGGCAGCGGCAGCCGCTCGGCCAGGTAGGCGCGCAGGCGCAGGCCCAGGCGCTTTTCGTGCTCGCTCACGAACATCCAGTCGCCAGGTGCGCGCAGCAAAAACTCGTTCAGCTCGTGCTTGTTGCGGCGGATCGGCAGCTGCAGCAGCTCGGGTTCGAGGTGCATGACAGCCTGTGCCTGGTTGAAAAAAACCGGTCCCGGGTACAACGCCTGGTAGTCGTTGGCGAAGCTGGGCCGCTCGAACGTGAAGTCGACCCGGATCAGCGGCAGGCGCTGGCCCACCAGCCAGGAGAGCACGCCGTGCACCACCTTGAGCAGCATGTGTTGGGCGAGCGGTTTGCAGGGCAGTGGGGTCTGGCTGGAAACGAGTGCGATGCGCACGTGGTGGGGGTCGGGTTGCAGCGCCATGTGAAGGTCGTCGTGCAGCATGCGCGATATGTAGGTCCACCGGTGCAATGCCACCATCATGTTCTTGGCATCCATCAGCGCCAGGCAGTTGAATTTGAGTGAGCCGTGGCGAAACGCACGCGGGAACAGCCGCAGCATTTCATCGTCGAGTGCGAAGGCGAGCGCACGGTAGATGGCCGAGAACTCGGCTTCACCGATGCGGGCGTCGGGCTCGCCGAGTCGCCGCGGGTCCAGGCCCACCTGTTGCAGCAGTTCGGTGTTGTCGGGCGAGACCTCGGCGGCCTGCAACAGGGCCGCCAGATAACCCATCGAGAGAGTCGGCGTCAGCACTTGAGCCATGGCATTGAAAATAGCACGCGTAACCGGGCTGCGCGACTGGTGGAAGCCTGGGCTTCCACGCTGTGTGAACGGTTTTAGAAGCGGTAGTTGAAGCCGATGGCGATCATCGGGATCGCCTTGATCTTGCCCACGCCGTCGCGGATTTCGGCGAGCTCGGCGTCGATGTCGGATTGTGGCACCTGGCTGAAGTTGGTGCCGCTGTGCGACTCGGTCACCTTGGCCTTGCCGATCGATGCGCCAAGATCGAACACAAAGCCCCAGCCGGTGCTCAGCTGGTGCCCGTAGCCCAGCCCCAGGTAAGGCGTGGTCTTGGGGAACTCGATCTTCACGTTGAGCCGGTCGCTCGAGTCGGTCGGGTAGCTGTTGTTGCCAATGGTGACCGGGGTGCCGTTGCCCTTGGCGACCAGGTCGACCTTCATGTTGTTGAAGGTCACGCCGCCGGTGAAACGGAAGCCACCACCGGCGAAGGGAAACCAGTCGCCAAACACGCCGGCGCGGTTGTAGGTGACCTTCCCTTCGTAGTCGATGCCCTCTTCACGCTCGTTTTTCTCGCGGCTGCCGAGGGTGCCGAAGTCGCCGCGCACGGTGAATTGGGGTGACAGCGCCTGGGCAAAACCCAGCATCACGCCGTGCGTGCCGATGCCGGTGTACACCTCGCCGGCATTCGCGGCCGCGGCCAAGGTCAACGCCGCCAGGGCGATCAGGGTGCGCTTCATGGTGTTCCTTTTGAAATCTGACCCTGCACAACGCAGGTGAATCTCATTCTAGGAATGGGGGGTCGGGCGGAATCCACCAAACAGCCGATGTGGCGTGACGCTTTTCACCCGATCTACAGGTCGGCTTGCTGGCGGGGTCAGTCGAGCAGCTCGGCGGGAATGTTGCCCCCGTTGGCGGCGATGTGGGCGAGCACGTTCTTGTGCAGCCAGATGTTCATCTGGGCCGAGTCGCCCATCAACTCGTCGGGGCAGCGCAGCTCGACGGCCAGCGCCTTGCGGGCGGTGAGGCTGCTGTCGATGTCGAGCAGCTTGAGCAGGTCGACGATGGAGGTCTTCCAGTTGAGCTTTTGCGGGTTGGCCGCAGCGCGCTGCTCCAGCTGCGCGACCACGTCGACCACCGCGATCGGGTTCACCACGGCGGCGGCCGGCACGGCGCTTGGCGTGGACGCAGCCGCTGGGGGAGGGGTCACCGAAGCAGGCGTGACGGGCGCGGCAGCCGCGTCTTTCATGCCGAGTTTTTCGAGGATGTTGCTGAAAAAACCCATGGGGCGCTCCCGAATGAATGGTCAGAGGCGCATGGTAGGCCGGATGGGTTACAGCGTGAAGTCGTAATCGATGATCAGAGGCGCGTGGTCGGAAAAGCGCTGCTCCAGAAAGATGTGTTCCTTGCGGGCCAGCGCGGCGAGCGCGGGCGTGGCCAGGTGGTAGTCGAGCCGCCAGCCCACGTTTTTGGCATAGGCCTGGCCCCGGTTGCTCCACCAGGTGTATTGCTCGGCCTTGTCGTTGAGCGTGCGAAACACGTCGACCAGGCCCAGCTCGTCGAGCGTGTGCGTCATCCAGGCGCGCTCTTCGGGCAGAAAGCCGCTGTTCTTCTGGTTGCTGCGCCAGTTCTTGAGGTCGATCTGCTTGTGCGCGATGTTGATGTCGCCCACCAGGATGAACTCGCGCTCGGCCTTGAGCCGTTGCAGGTAGGGCGTCATCAGCGCGAGAAAGCGGAACTTGGCAAGTTGCCGCTCTTCGCCGCTGGAGCCGCTGGGGAAGTAGCAGCTGATGATGCTCAGTTTGCGCGTGGGGGTGTCGAAGCGCACCTCGATGTAGCGGCCTTCGGCGTCGAATTCGGGGGCGCCGATGCCCACCACCACGTCGCTCGGTTCCTTGCGGGAGTACACCCCCACACCCGAGTAGCCCTTCTTTTCGGCGAAGTGGAAGTGGCCCTTCAAATCATGCAGGGTGTCGAAGCGCTCGGCGATGTCGGCGGCCTGCGCCTTGATCTCTTGCACCCCCATACAATCGGCGCCCAGGGCCTCGGCCCAGCGCAACAGACCCTTGGTGGCGGCAGATCGAATGCCGTTCAGATTCAAAGACACCAGTCGAAACACGAGACATCCCTTCGATGAGCCCCAACGCGCAAAACAAGTCTTTGGAACAAGATGGCCTGGCCCAGGACTTCGTGAAGTTCTCGGTCGAAGCGGGTGTGCTGCGGTTTGGGGAGTTCAAGACCAAGGCCGGGCGACTGTCGCCCTATTTTTTCAACTCAGGCCTGTTCGATGACGGCGCCAAGCTGGGGCGGCTCGCAGAATTCTATGCCCGGCGTTTGCTGGCGTCGGGGCTCGAATTCGACATGCTGTTCGGTCCGGCCTACAAAGGCATCACGCTGGCGGCCGCCACGGCGGTAGAGCTGGCTCGCCTGGGGCGCAACGTGCCCTTCTGCCACAACCGCAAAGAAGCCAAGGACCACGGCGAAGGCGGCCTCATGGTGGGCGCGCCGCTCAAAGGCCGCGTGGTCATCATCGACGACGTCATCACCGACGGCGCTTCCAAGCGCGAGTCGGTTGACATGATCCGTGCGGCCGGTGCACAGCCCGTTTCCGTGCTGATTGCCATGGACCGCATGGAACGCAAGGGAGGCGATGACAACCTTTCGCCCCGCTCGTCCGTTGAAGACTTTGAGCTGGAGTACGGCATGCCGGTGTTGTCGATTGCGACCCTGGCAGACTTGCTGCAGTATTTGAAGTCAACCCGCGACCCGGCCCTGGGCGAGCACCTCGCCCGTGTGGCCGCCTACCGCGAACGTTATGGGGTGTGATTTGTTGCATTCACGCGCTGTTCGACCTGCTCTGTTCGTGGGCCTGCTGGGCCTGGCGGGCAGCGCCTCGGCGGCCATCTACAGCTGCGTCGACGCCAACGGGCGCCGCCTCACCTCTGACCGCCCGATCGCCGAATGCCTGGCGCGCGAGCAGCGCCTGCTCAATGCCGATGGTTCGATCCGCCGGGTGGTGCCCCCCACGATGACGGTCGACGAGATGGCCGAAGCCGAGGCCAAGAAGCGCCAGGCCGAAGCCGACCGTGCGGCGCAGCAAGACGCCGTCCGCCGTGACCGCAATCTGCTGGGGCGATTCCCCACCCAGGCGGCGCACGACAAGGCGCGTGAAGCGGCGCTCGACGATGTGCGCAAGGGCGTGAAGTTTTCCGAAGAGCGCCTGGCCGACCTGCAACGCGAGCGCAAGCCGCTGTTCGATGAGGCCGAGTTCTACAAGGGCAAGAAAATGCCCGCCAAGCTGAAGCAACAACTCGATGCCAACGACGCGGCTGCCGCCGCCCAGCGTTCGCTGGTGCAAAACCAGAAAGACGAGATCACCCGCATCAACGGGCTCTACGACGTGGAGCTCGGCCGGCTGAAAAAACTGTGGAGCGGCACGCCGATCGGCTCGATGGGGGTGGTGCCGGCGGCGTCATCGCCGCCCGCCCTGCGCAAGCCGGCGAGCAACTAGCCCGCCGGGCTTGGTTCAGCCGAGCTTCTTCTTCAGAAGCTCGTTCACCGCGGCTGGGTTGGCCTTGCCCTTGGTGGCTTTCATGGCCTGGCCAATGAGGGCGTTGAAGGCCTTGTCCTTGCCGGCGCGGTATTCCTCGACCGACTTGGCGTTGGCGGCCAGCACCTCGTCGAGGATGCGCTCCATCTCGCCGGTGTCGCTCATCTGCTTCAGGCTCTTGGACTCGATCAGGGCATCAACCGAGCCTCCCTCGGACCACAGCGCCTCGAACACCTGCTTGGCGCCGTTGTTCGAGATCGTGCCATCGGCGATGCGCGTGATGAGCTGAGCCAGCGTGCCGGCGTTGACGCGGCTCGAATCGAGCCCCAGGTCTTCCGTGTTCAAACGCCTCGAGATTTCGCCCATCATCCAGTTGGCCACCAGCTTCGGTTGCCCGCTGGCCTTGGCAGCCTCTTCGAAATAGGCGCCAAACGCCTTGTTCTGCGTGACCATGGCTGCGTCGTACGCCGGCAGCCCGTAGTCCTTTTGAAATCGCTCGGCCATCAGCCGGGGCAGCTCGGGCATCTCGCTCTTCACCCGCTCCACCCACTCGGGTGCGATCACCAAAGGGGGCAGGTCGGGGTCGGGGAAGTAGCGGTAGTCGTGCGCGTCTTCCTTGGTGCGCATGGCGCGGGTTTCGCCGCTGTCGGGGTTGAACAGCACCGTGGCCTGCACGATCTCGCGGCCGTCTTCGATCTCGTCGATCTGCCACTGGATCTCGTAGTCGATCGCCTGCTGCATGAACTTGAAGCTGTTCAGGTTCTTGATCTCGCGGCGGGTGCCGAAATCGGCGCCGGGCTTGCGCACCGAGACGTTGGCGTCGCAGCGGAAGCTGCCTTCTTGCATGTTGCCGTCGCAGATGTCGAGCCACACCACCAGCGCGTGCAAGGCCTTCGCGTATTCGACGGCTTCGACGCTCGCGCGCATGTCGGGCTCGGTCACGATCTCCAGCAGCGGCGTGCCAGCGCGGTTGAGGTCGATGCCGGTTTGCCCTGCGTAGTCTTCATGCAGCGATTTGCCGGCGTCTTCTTCGAGGTGGGCGCGGGTCAAGTTCACCTTGTGCCTGACTTTTTCTCCACTCGAACCTTCGACGAAAAACTCGACCGAACCGCCTTGCACCACCGGCGTTTCGTACTGGCTGATCTGGTAGCCCTTGGGCAGGTCGGGGTAGAAGTAGTTCTTGCGCGCAAAGATGGAGAGCGGCGCGACCTTGGCGCCCACCGCCAGGCCGAAGCGGATGGCGCGTTCGACGGCGCCGCGGTTCATCACCGGCAGCGTGCCGGGCAAGGCCAGGTCCACCGGGGATGCCTGTGTGTTGGGCGCCGCGCCGAATTGGGTGGATGAGCCGCTGAAGATCTTGCTGCGGGTGGAGAGCTGGGCGTGGGTTTCGAGGCCGATCACCACCTCGTAGCCGCGGATGAGTTTGGGAGTGCTTGCCATGTCAGTAGCCGGCCGGTGCGCGGGCGTGCCAGTCGGTTGCTTGCTGGAAGGCGTGCGCCGCGTGCAGCAGCTGTGCCTCCCGGAAGTAGTTGCCGATGAGCTGCAGGCCCACCGGCATCGAGGCCCCGTCCGTCTGGGTCGCAAAGCCTGCGGGCAGGCTCATGCCGGGCAGGCCGGCCAGGCTGGCGGGCAGGGTGAAGATGTCAGCCAGGTAATTGGCCACCGGGTCGTCGCTCTTGTCGCCCAGCTTCCACGCCACCGTGGGCGCCACCGGGCCGGCGATCAGGTCGCACTGGGTGAAGCAGGCCTGGAAGTCGTCGGCAATCATGCGGCGCAGCTTTTGCGCCTGCAGGTAATAGGCGTCGTAGTAGCCGTGCGAGAGCACGTAGGTGCCGATCATGATGCGGCGCTTCACCTCGGGGCCGAAGCCTTCGGCGCGGCTCTTCTTGTACATGTCCAGCAGGTCGGTGTACTGCTTGGCACGGTGGCCATAGCGCACGCCGTCGAAGCGACTCAGGTTGGACGACGCTTCGGCCGGCGCAATGATGTAGTACACGGGGATCGACAGCTCGGTGCGCGGCAGGCTCACATCGACCACCGTCGCACCCAGCTTCTCGAACTCGGCCAGCGCGGCGCGCACGGCGCCATTCACATCGGCGGCCAAGGCGGCGGGGAAAAACTCGCCGGGCAGGCCGATGCGCAAACCCCTGAGGGGCTGCGCGGCGGTGGCGCCGGCACGCGCCTGACTGAGCGCGGCGGCGAAGTCGGGCACGCTCTCTTGGGCGCTGGTCGCGTCGCGCTCGTCGAACCCACTCATGGCATTGAGCAACAAGGCGCAGTCTTCGGCGCTGTGCGCGAGCGGCCCAGCCTGGTCGAGGCTGGAGGCGAACGCGATCATCCCGTAGCGAGAGCATCGGCCATAGGTGGGCTTGATGCCGGTGATGCCGGTGAAGCTGGCCGGCTGGCGGATCGAGCCGCCGGTGTCGGTGCCGGTGGCGGCGGGCACCAGGCGTGCCGCCACGGCGGCGGCCGAGCCGCCCGACGAGCCACCCGGCACGCGGCTCGCGTCCCAGGGGTTTTTCACCGGTTTGAAGGCCGAGTTTTCGTTGCTGGAGCCCATCGCGAACTCGTCGCAGTTGAGCTTGCCCAGGGTCACGAGGCCCGCCTGCGTGAGCTTGTGCACGACGGTGGCGTCAAAGGGGCTGCGGTAGTCGCCCAGCATCTTGGAGCCGGCGGTGGTGGGCAGCGCCCGGGTGACGAAGATGTCCTTGTGCGCCAACGGCACGCCGAGCAAAGCGCCGCGCTCACCGGCCGCACGCCGCTGGTCGGCGGCCTGGGCTTGTTGCAGTGCAGCGTTTTCATCGACGCAGAGGAACGCACCGAGATGTTCGTGAGCGGCAACGCGTGCGAGCAGATGTTTCGTCAATTCGACGCTGGAGACACGTTTGTCGTCCAGCGCGCGGCCCATGTCGGCCGCGCTCAGGTGGTGCAAATCCTTCATTCGATGACCTTGGGAACCAGGAACAAACCGTCTTCCACGGCGGGTGCGCTGCGTTGGTTCAGCTCACGCTGGTTGGTCTCGGTGGGCACGTCGTCGCGCAGGCGCAAAGCGACGTTTTGCACCGCTGACAGCGGGGTGTAGAGCGGCTCGACACCGCTGGTGTCGACCGCGCTCATGCGCTCGACGATGGAGAAAAAGCCGTTCAGCTGTTGCAGCATGGCCGCCTGTTCCGAGGCCTGCAATTCGAGGCGGGCCAGGTGGGCGATGCGGCCGACGTCTTGGGGTGTCAGGGCCATAGGAAATGCAGTCTGGGAAGGGTGTCCGAGGGGTCGGAAACCAGGGGTGATGCAGTATTATCCCCGGTTATCCACAAGCCTCTTGAGGCCCCTGAAACCCAATGTTTTCAAAGGGTTTGCCGTCTTTTCAAGAAGTTTGGAACCCTATTGCGCCTGCGCGGTCGGCTTGATCGAACGCACTCACAAAGAAGCCCCGTCACCCACACCGGAACCACATCGTTCGCATGCCCTTGGCCACCATTGGCTTCGTGTTTGTG
This sequence comes from Rhizobacter sp., assembly GCF_031412075.1. Taxonomy (GTDB): domain Bacteria; phylum Pseudomonadota; class Gammaproteobacteria; order Burkholderiales; family Burkholderiaceae_C; genus Rhizobacter. Next base: position 986 of record NZ_JANOCG010000516.1, on the reverse strand, counting down.
TCGATCTGCCTCAAAAAAACATGTTCGCATCCCTGCGTCGTTATTTCTCCACCGATCTGGCCATTGACCTGGGCACCGCCAACACGCTGATCTACGTGCGTGGCAAGGGCATCGTGCTCGACGAGCCTTCGGTCGTCGCCATCCGCCACGAAGGCGGCCCCAACGGCAAGAAGACCATCCAGGCCGTGGGCGCCGAAGCCAAGGCCATGCTGGGCAAGGTGCCGGGCAACATTGAAGCCATCCGACCGATGAAAGACGGCGTCATCGCCGACTTCACCGTCACCGAGCAGATGCTCAAGCAGTTCATCCGGATGGTTCACGACTCGAAGATGTTCCGCCCGAGCCCGCGCATCATCATCTGCGTGCCCTGAGGCTCCACCCAAGTTGAGCGCCGGGCCATCCGCGAATCGGCCCTCGGCGCCGGTGCCTCCGAGGTCTACCTGATCGAAGAACCGATGGCCGCAGCCATTGGCGCCGGCCTGCCGGTGAGCGAGGCCAGCGGTTCGATGGTGGTCGACATCGGCGGCGGCACCACCGAGGTCGGCGTGATCTCGCTCGGCGGCATGGTCTACAAGGGCTCGGTTCGCGTCGGTGGCGACAAGTTCGACGAAGCCATCATCAACTACATCCGCCGCAACTACGGCATGCTGATCGGCGAGCCCACGGCCGAATCCATCAAGAAGCAGATCGGCTCGGCCTTCCCCGGCTCCGAAGTGAAGGAAATGGAAGTCAAGGGCCGCAACCTCAGCGAAGGTGTGCCGCGCAGCTTCACCATCAGCAGCAACGAGATTCTTGAAGCGCTGACCGACCCGCTGAACCAGATCGTCTCGGCGGTCAAGAACGCGCTCGAACAAACCCCGCCCGAACTCGGCGCCGACATCGCCGAGCGCGGCATGATGCTCACCGGCGGCGGCGCCTTGCTGCGTGATCTGGACCGCCTGCTGGCCGAAGAAACCGGCCTGCCGGTGCTGGTGGCCGAAGACCCG
>NZ_JANOCG010000515.1:0-2810 GCF_031412075.1 Rhizobacter sp. | reverse complement strand
GGCATGACGATGGTGTTTGTCGTGAAGGACAAAACCATGCTCGACAAGCTGAAGACTGGCGACAAGGTCAAGTTCAAGGCGGTCAACGACGCTGGGAAATTTACCGTCACCGAGATCCAGCAGGCCCAGTGAAATCCGGCGCCATGGCCGTTTAGCTCGAACGTGCTTTCGGGTTTACTGGCCATCGGTATCGGGGAGGCGAGTGGATTGCTGGTGCGCCGTGCACCAACCTCTGCGCAAATGATCGCCAGACACCCTTCATGGCGCTTTGCCTCCTGGAATGACTTGGGATACGGCGAGCATGACGCATGAGCTCTTGTACCTGAAGGATCAGTCGCGCGACACGTTGTCGCTCGTTCTGATTGGCAGCGGCTTGAGTACGATGCTTGTGATTGGCTTTGCGCTGTTCATCTACTGGCAGGGCCGGCACGCCCGGGCTGCTTCACGCCTGGCACGCGAAAGACTCAAGGCGGCGCGCAAGCGACGCCGACGCTGAGCCCGGATGTGGTCGAGTTGAGCGGTTCGCAGAGGTAAATTGAGGACGGCGCCTTTGACGCATACTTGTTCGTCGGAGTCGACACTGTGTCACCCGACGGCGCAGTTTGGTGTGTCCGTGGCGTCGGTCGCGGAGACTTGCATTCCAACAGGGAATTCCCTTGAGGCGACGCATAAGCATCGACGGGGAAAAGCGTATGCGACATAACAACTTAACAGGCTTTACACGCCACCCCGCCTCAAGCGTTGCATTTGGACTGGCACTCGCCGCAGTGGCCCCGAGCACGGTGGCCGACATCGTCGACATTGCCTGGGACGCTGGCGGGCGCTTCGAGCGCAGTGTGAGCGTTGTGCCTGGCAAGTTCGCCGAGGTCTGCGGCAAGCTGCCCGCTGACCTAAAGGTCGTCTGTAGCTTCGAGGCCAGTGCACCACTGGATTTCAACGTGCATTACCACGTCGGCAAGGAAGTGGTGTTTCCGTCAAAGCTCACTGCAGTCGTCGCCGCGAAAGACACGCTGGCCACGAAGATTGATCAGGACTACTGCTGGATGTGGAGCACCAAGTCCGCGGCGCCAGCGACGATCGTGGTCAAGCTCCAACGCTGACACTTCTCAAAGCTGGCGGTCGCCGCCAACACCGTCTCATGTTCGCTGGCGGCCTGTAGCTGGAAGGGGGTCAAGCACGCGAAAGTCGAGCGGCTGCAAGCAGACGTTGCACGTGTTCCTCAGCCTACCCGGCAACGTGCTCGCCGCAACATCAGCAGTAAGTGAACCGGGCCTGCAGACGCACGCCGGCAATCACGGGCCGGCTCTATTTGTAGCCGCGAAGCTTGCTGTATTGAGCCACCTGGGCAGGCGCGAGCAGCGACATCATCTCCAGGTGATAGCGCAAGTGGGCCGAACGCAGCTTGCCCTGCAGGCCGGCGGCCTCTAACGCCGCCGTGTCCACCGTGCTTGCGGAGGCTGTCTTACCGGAAAAAAGGCGATCCAACCGCTCTTCGGCGGCGATTAGCTGCAGTCCGAGCGATGTCGTTTCTGCCTGCATGGCAGCGAACAGCTCCCGCGTCTTGCCGGTCTGGTCGGGGGTGAGTTTGAGCGGTTCAGCCAATTCCAGAACGTGTGCCGGCCCTGGATAGCCGTTGAGTTCGGCCGGCAGAGCGAAGGAGGCGCCACGCCCGTTCGCCAAGTCCGCCACGGTCGACTCGGGCAACGCCTTGATCCTTCGTTGCTGCATGCTCGCATAGGGGTGCGACGTCGCGTTCTCCCTTACGGCAGTGGGGGACGCGGAATGACCACCGTGGTGCTGATGCTGCGTGAGGCCAATCGACGGTGCGTTCAGCAATGCGGCCACTGCCATTGCTCCGAAGGGATTCATGCTTGTTCCTCGTGTGACCTTGAAGCGCCCGAGGTTGCCACGGCAGCACCCAGCTGCCTATGATCCGGATCATATGAATCAACTTGCCGTGGTTGCCACAGATCCGCACGCTGCCACCAGCGATGTCTGGCTGGGCATCACGCCTGCCCACCGCTCGCTCGCTGCCGGGCAGGCCCTGTTCCGGCAAGGCGCGCGCACGTCCGGGATCTTCCGATTGGCAGCCGGCCGCATCCGCTTGCAGCGTTGCACGCCCGGCGGCTCGGTCGTCACGATGCACACCGCGCGGCCGGGCGAGCTGTTCGCCGAGGCTTCGCTCTTCTCTCCGCGCTACCACTGCGATGGGATCGCCCAGTCCGATGCGGACGTTCTGGTCTACGCACGCGCGCAGGTGCTGCAAGCCTTTGCAGACAGCCCGTCCGCATTGCTCACCTTTGCGGCGGGGCTGGCCCAGCGCATGCAGTCGCTTCGCCAGCTCATGGAGCTGCGCCAGGTGCGGCCGGCAGAAGAGCGCGTGCTCCAGTTTCTGCGGCTGCACTGCGACGCGCAAGGCGGCTGGACTGCGCCGGGGACCTTGAAGCAATGGGCCGAAGACCTTGCCCTGACCCACGAGGCGCTGTATCGCACGCTCGCGCGACTCCAGCGCACCGGCATGTTGATGCGTGATGCCGATCGGATGCAGTTGACCGACTCGGCTCCGCGCTGAGCCAGCGAAGCGCTCAGTTCCGGCCAGTCGCATGGACCTCGAAGGTCAGGCTGCTCCAGAAGCTGTCCCATTCGATGTTGCTCACGCCCGTCGCCGGGATCATGTGAACTGCGTTGAGCATCCAGGGGCCCGGGTAGGGGAACTCGAGGGTCACCAGGCCCTTTTCGTTGGATCGCGCCCGCACGGCGATGGTCTGGCCGGCCCGCTTGTGCCACGCCTTCACAAGCACGCCTGCGAG
>NZ_JANOCG010000514.1:0-3823 GCF_031412075.1 Rhizobacter sp. | reverse complement strand
AAACCAGTTGGGCGAGTTGAAAGTTGGGAACGTCACGCGCGAGGCTTTCGGCCTTGACGAGTGCCTGGCGGCTGTCACCGGCACCGAGCAGTCGATAGACCTCGAGCAGCCGCGCTTCGGGCGAGCCGTGCGATGCCGCCGCAGGCCTGGGCTTGGCCGCAGCGCTCTGCGAGGGAGTGAATGCGACCCCGCACAGCACGGCGACCGCCGCACCGATCAATCCGCGAGGCAGGCGACGAAGCGCATTGACAAGCCACGCGGTGATCACGACCCCGTGCTTTCCTTCTGGATCAGCCAGCGCCCCGACACGTTGATCATCTCCAGCTTCTTGCGGCTGGACACCTTCAAGGCGTCGGCGCTGTAGCTCTGGCGAAACTGAACCACGGCCTTGTCGCCCTGCACCTTGGTCTCGAAGTCAGACAAGGCCACCGCGATGCTGCGTTTGCCCAAGATGCGCGCGCGGCGCTCTCCTTCCCACACCTTGCGCGACTGGCCACCGTTGTAGTCGGGGGTGTAGGCGGCGAAGTAGGCCTCGATGTCTTTGCGGCTCCAGGCGGCTGCCCAGGCGAGGGCGGCGGCTTGGGGGTCTTCGGCGCCGGCAGGAGCGGCGGGTTTGGGAGGAGGTTTCGGCGCGGTGTCGACCGGCGCGTGTTGGGGCGTGACGGCTGCCACGACGGGCGGCGCGGCAGGCTTGGCGACGGGCGCTGCGGCCATCGGCGCGGTCTTGGTGGGCGTGTTGGCCGCCAAGGCGATCGACTGGGGCGCAAACAGGTCGCGGATCATCGCGAGTTTCGGGCTCACCTTGGCCGTGTTGCCACTGTCCATTTGAAGGGCCTTCGAGTAGGCCTGGCTGGCCAGCTTCGCGTACACGTCACCGAGGTTTTCATACGCGGTGGCGTAGCTCGGGTTGGTGCGGATGGCGGCTTCGAGGGACCGGCGAGCCTGGTCGTACTGGCCTTGTTTGCTGTAAAGCACGGCCAAGTTGTTGTAGGGCTCGGGCAGCTCGGGAAAGTCTTCGGTCAGCTTGACGAACACCGCGGTGGCTTCGATCGGGCGGCCTTGCTCTGACAGCACCAGCCCTTTGAGAAAACGCATGCGCGCATCGCGTGGATTGGAGGCGAGAAACTGGTCGGCCTTTTTCACCGCCTCGGCAAACTGACCTGCGCCAAACAGGCGGTCGACATCGGCGTACTCGTCGGCCCGGGCTGTGGTGGCGGTGGCCACCAACAAGCCCGCGACGAACAGGCCAATCAACGAAGTGCATGTGCGGAGCATCGACATCCTGAGGTGGGTTGCAAGCGTGCTCTTGCCGAGGCGCTGGGGCAGGTGGCAAGCCGCATCACCAGAGCGAGAGGGCAGGCCGCTATACTCGCAAAATTGTATCGCAGCCCCACTGCCAACAACCCCTTGACAGACGCGTCGCTCACTGCGTGCAGCACCCCAAAGCAGGCCCGCGGCGCTGTCCGGTCGCATGCCAGGTGAACGGCCCCGAGCGACCCCACCCCATACTTTCCGATGACCTTGCGCATCTTCAACACCTTGACGCGGCAGACCGAGGTGTTTGTTCCGATCGAGCCCAACCACGTGCGCATGTACGTGTGTGGCATCACCATCTACGACTATTGCCACGTGGGGCATGCACGCATGATGGTGGCGTTCGACCTGATCTATGGCTGGCTGCGTGCGATGGGTTACCGCGTCACCTACGTGCGCAACGTGACCGACATCGACGACAAGATCATCAAGCGCGCGCTCGAACGCAACATCTCGCTGCGTGAACTCACCGACGAGATGATCGAGGCCATGCACCAGGACCTGGATGCATTGGGCATTGCCCGGCCAACCCACGAGCCGCGTGCCACCGAGTACGTGCCGCAGATGCTGGCGATGATCGGTGCGCTCGAAGGCAAGGGCCTGGCCTATCGCTCCAGCAACGGCGACGTGAACTACGCGGTGCGCAAGTTCCCCAACTACGGCCAGTTGTCGGGCAAGTCGATCGACGAGTTGCGCTCGGGCGAACGTGTGGCGGTGCTCGACGGCAAACAAGACCCGCACGACTTTGTGCTCTGGAAGGCCGCCAAACCTGGCGAACCCGACGACGCGAAGTACGCGTCGACCTACGGCAACGGGCGCCCCGGCTGGCACATCGAGTGCTCGGCCATGGGGTGTGCCTTGCTCGGTGAGCAGTTCGACTTGCACGGCGGCGGCGCCGACCTGCAGTTCCCGCACCACGAGAACGAGATCGCGCAGAGCGAGGGTGCGAGCGGCAAGCCGCCCGCGCGGGTGTGGGCGCACAACGGTTTGCTGAATGTCGATCACGTGAAGATGTCCAAGTCATTGGGTAATTTCTTCACCATTCGCGAGGTGCTCGAGCGCTTTGATGGCGAGACGATCCGCTTCTTCATGCTGCGCACGCACTATCGCAGCCCTTTCAATTTCAGCGACGTCAATCTCGACGACGCGCGCAACGCGCTGCGCCGCCTTTACACCGCTTTGGTTGATCTTGACGTGCCGACCGCGCCGGTCGATTGGGATCAGCCGCAGGCCGCGCGTTTCCGCGACGCGATGAACGATGACTTCGGCACGCCGGAAGCGGTGGCCGTTCTGTTCGAGCTGGCCGGCGAAGTGAACCGCACCCGCTCGCCCGAACTGGCTGCGTTGCTCAAGGGTTTGGGCGCCACGCTCAACGTTCTACAGCAGAGCCCGCGTGCCTACTTGCAGGCCGGCAGCGGCCTCGACGAAGCGGCAATCCAGGCCCAGATCGAGGCCCGCGCTGCGGCCAAGGGCGATCGCAACTTTGCACTCGCCGACCAGATCCGCAAAGACCTCCTCGCGCAAGGCATCGTGCTGCAGGACTCGCCGCAAGGCACGACCTGGACGAAGGGCTGATCCGGTGCGAACTGCAAGCCCCGATTATTGGGAAGAGGCGTGCAAGCACCTCGCCAAGCGCGACCGTGTGATGCGCAAGCTGATCCCGCAAGGTGAAGGCCGCCTGCAAAGCCGTGGCGACGCCTTCACCACGCTGGCACGCTCCATCGTGGGCCAGCAGATCTCGGTGAAAGCGGCTCAGGCGGTGTGGGATCGTTTTGCGGCCCTGGTCGATGGCGACCCGATGCGGGTGGTGCCAGGCGCCGTGGGCGCGATCGAGCCCGCCCGCATGCGCGAAGCCGGCTTGTCGGCCCGCAAGGTCGAATACCTGCTCGACCTAGCCCGCCACTTCGAGGCGGGCACGGTGCACGTCAAACAATGGCAGCAGATGGACGACGAGGCCATCATCGAAGAGCTGGTGGCCATTCGCGGCATCGGCCGCTGGACGGCCGAGATGTTCCTGATCTTCCACTTGATGCGGCCCAATGTGCTGCCGCTCGATGACGTGGGTTTGATCAAAGGCATCAGCGTCAACTACTTCAGCGGCGAGCCTGTTTCGAGGGCCGAAGCACGTGAAGTGGGGGACGCGTGGGCGCCTTTTCGCTCGGTGGCCACATGGTACATTTGGCGCAGCCTCGACCCCCTGCCTGTAGCGTACTGAGCGCCTTCTTTGCCTCAAGTGAGACGCCCTCAGCGCTCACCTAACCCAGGACATCAGCCGGATGAGCAAACGACACTTTCTAGAGTTCGAGCAACCCATTGCCGAGCTCGAAACCAAGATCGAAGAGCTGCGTTACGTGCAAAGCGAATCGGCTGTTGACATCTCCGAAGTGATCTACCGGCTGAGAAAAAAGTGCCAGCTGATCGTCAAAGAAATCTACTCCAGCCTGACCCCCTGGCAAGTCACGCAGTTCTCGCGGCACACGCAGCGACCGTATGCGATGGACTACATCAT
>NZ_JANOCG010000513.1:0-5122 GCF_031412075.1 Rhizobacter sp. | reverse complement strand
CGCTCGCAAGCTGGGTTTGACCCAGCCCACGCTGAGCCGCCAGGTGGCGGCCATCGAGCAGCGCATGGGCGTGACCCTGTTCGAGCGGGTGGGCAAAGCCATGGCGCTCACGCCCACCGGGCTGGACCTGCTGGAACATGCGCGCGCCATGGGCACAGCCGCCGAGGCCCTGGGGCTTGCGGCCACCGGCCGCTCGCAGGCCGTGGGCGGTGTGGTCTCGGTCTCGGCCACCGACATGGTGGCTGCCCACCTGCTGCCCCCACTGGTGCGGCTACTGCGCGAGAAGGAGCCGGGCATTGCCATCGAGGTGATCTCCTCCAACGCGCTCAGCGACCTGCTCCGTCGCGAGGCGGACATCGCCATACGCCATGTCAAGCCCGAGCAACCGGATCTGATCGCCCAGTTGATCCGGGAGGCGGCGGCCAACTTCTACGCGTCGGAAGACTGGGTGAAGGTCCACGGCCATCCGCGCCACGCCGAAGACGCGGCCCATCTGCCCTTCGTCGGCTCCGATCGCTCAGGCCAGTTCCTGGCCTACATGCGCCAGCATGGCCTGCCACTTTGCGAGGCGAACTTCAGCTGCTACTCCGACCACTCGATGGCCAACTGGGCCCTGGTGCGCCACGGCATGGGCATCGGCGCCATGATCGACGAGATCGCCCGCGACACCCCGGGCATCATCCGGGTGCTCGACGACGTGCCGCCCGTGCGCTTCCCGATCTGGCTGGTCACCCACCGCGAGCTTCGCACCTCGCGGCGGATCCGTGTGGTGTTCGAAGCGCTGGCGCAGGGGTTGGCTTCGGGCAACTGAGCCAGGCAGCAGTTTTCCCTGGGGTGGGGCTGCGATGTTGTTCTGAAAGAGGTGGGTGGAACCGGAGAAGTGCCACCGCCGCCTTGAGTCGGCGGCCCCAGTTCGGCCGATCGAACTGCAGAGGTACGAAGCGCTTCGGCCCTGCGACAAGTGACGCAAGGTCCTGACCGGCATTGGGGGCAGTAGCCCCTTCGAGCCACCGTCGACCCATGGCGGTGCACTGTGGAACCGGTCATTGACGTTGCGATTCCCCTGATCCATCGGATGACTGGAACTGGCCGTATGCGACCACAGAGCGCATCCGCAACGGCAAGCGCGAGGGCAGGTCCAAGTGATGCCCAACCATGATCAAACCACCCATCTCCGCATCTCCTGGGCCCAGCTGCCCCCGCCGATAGCCACTCCACCGGGCCGCCTCGCCCACATGGAGAAGATCGGCATCGCAGCCAGCCTCACCATCGCCACCCGCGGCGCCTCGCAGCTCGAAAAACTGCGCCATACAGACAACTGGCTGCTGGAGACCACGCTGCAGGTGGATCGCCTGTCTGACCAGCTGGCCGAGGCAAAGGCGCACGCCCAGACCATCGAGCAGCGGCGCAGTGCTGGTGGGCGAGGTGGGTGAGGCCATGGCGCGCATCGTGGATGCGTGGGCCAGGTGAGCGAAATGATCGGCGGTTTCCACACCGCGGCGCAGCACCAGACGACCGGGATCCACAGCGTGAACAAAGCCATCGTGCAGTTCGACGGCATGACGCGGCAGAACGCCGCGCTGGTGGAGCGGTCGGCCGCCGCGTCGATGAGCCTGCGCGAGCAGACGCGCCGGCTGGCCGAGACGGTGGCGGTGTTCCGCCTACAGGCCGCCTGAGCCTGAGCGGCCTCAAAAAAAGCCGGTCCCCGTCAGCTTGCACAGAGTGGGGGCCGGTAACGCTGAGAAACTCAGTGCTTGTGGGTGGTGTCGATCACCGCGCTCGCATCACGCAGCGGTGTGGCGGCGACCGTGGCGGCCACCTTTTCTTTCATCGCGTCGAGATCGCTCTTGGAGAAGTACTTGCCGGCGTTCACCACGCCGGCGATCTTCGACAAGTTGCCCACGGCTTGCGTGGGGTTGGCATCGAGCAGCACGAGGTCGGCGTTCTTGCCGGCTTCCACCGTGCCCATGCTGGCCTCGCGTTTCAGGAAGCGCGCACCGTTGAGCGTTGTGGCCTGCAAGACTTCGAGCGGCGTGAAGCCGGCCTTGGACAGTTCGGCAAACTCCTGGTGCAGCGAGACCCCTGGGATGACCCAGATGCCGCCGAGGTCGGAGCCGGTCAGCGTCTTGGAGGCGCCGCCGTTCTTGTGCCACAGCGCGAGCGCTTTCTCGAACGACGCGTACGACTTGCGGAAGGTGGCCGGCGTGCTGGCCGGCTCCAGCTGCGTGAACTCGTTGGCGAGCTTGGTCCACAGCGCCTTGGTGGTCGGGTCGACGTACTTGAGGTTCGGGTCTTGCATGAACTGCGGCGCATCGCTGTGGGTCATGGTGCGAAGGCGGATCATCGTGGGCACCTGCCAGGTCTCCGATTGCGCGAGCGCCTTGGTCACGCTGTCGCAGGTTTTCGGGTTGTAGGTGTCGATGGCCTGTTGCACGTAAGGCGCGTCTCCGGCGCTGAAGCGGATGGGGCTCACCGGGTAGGTGGGCGGGAAGGGCGTGGGCATCTTCGCGCCCTTGCCGGCCACCAGCGCGGCGCGGATGTTGGCCTGGTCGTCGGCGCAATCGAGCGCGATGCTCCAGATGCCGCCCAGGTGCTCCATCGCCTTCATGCCGCCCTTGGCCATGTCGAGCGCGGTGCCGCCTGGTGAGAGGTGGCCGGCCACGTCGAGGCCTTGTGCCTTGGCGGCTTGCAGGATGGCGGGCAGGGCCTCGGGCCCGGCACCCACCAGCTTGACGAAGCTGCCGCCGACGGCCTTGGTGGCCATCACCGCAGCCGCGCCACTCGCGGCCGTGGCAGCGCCCACGATGGGTGGGCCGGGCACCTGCAGCACCTCGGGTGCGTCGACCTGGCCGGTGGCGCGCGCGGCGTTGAGGCCCTTGGCCGCGCCGATCAGCGGCGGTGCGCCGGCCATCTCGCGGATGCCGGTCACACCAAAGGCGATGAGCATCGGCCACTGGGGCGCCTTCATGAAGACGGCAGCGGGGAGGGCGTGCGTGTGCATGTCGAGGTAGCCGGGCACGACGAACTTGCCGCTGGCATCGATCACACGGGCATTGCCGCTGGCGTTGACGGCGGCGCTTGGCAGCACCTGCTGGATCTTGCCCTGGTCGATCACCAGGGCCTGGCCGGTTGTGGCCGCGCCAGTGCGCGTGTCGATGACCGTGACGTTCTGCACGACGGTGCCGCTCGTCACGTTGACGGTGGTGGGGTGCCGGGTTGGCGAATTGCAAGCCGTGAGGCCGGCAACCACGGCGGCACTCGCCGCCGCAATGGCCCGCATGGAACTGCGCATCTCTGTCTCCTTGAGTCGGTGGGGTGGCTTGCGAGAAGCCTGTCGAACTCTAGGAGGGCGTTGCTGCCTGCAGAAGATGCCAAAAGCGGCAGCGCGATCACGCTGAGGCATCACGTGCCCTGGTTAACACCGAGTGGCAGTGCACAGATGTCGACGCGGATCGGCATCGACATCAACCTCGCGCCATCTTGGCGCGACATGCCGCCGTCTCTATCGTCCGCACGCATTCGAACGACAAGGAGACAAGCTTGCGCACGACATCGATGATGAGACGAATGGCGGTTTTGCTGTTGACCATCACCACAGTGACTGCCATGGCCCAGGACATCGTGGTCGGGCAGATCGCGCCCCTGGCCTTGCCCGAAGCGCAGCAGCTCAGCGAGGGCACCAAGGCCTGCATCGACCAGATCAACCGCAACGGCGGCATCCGCGGGCGCAAGCTCGCGTTCTTCACCGTCGACGACGAGCTGAAAACACCGCTCGTCGCTGACAAGTTCAAGCAGGCGATGGCACGCAAGCCGGTGGCCTTGCTCAACGTGATGGGCTCGGGTTTGCTGGGCGCGCTGCTCGCGACCAAGGCGCTCGACAGCAACGACGTGGTGATCCTCGGCGCCATCCCCGGCGCCGAGGCCTTCAGGCAGCCGGGGCATGAGCGGCTCTTCCATATCCGCTCGGGTGACAAGGCGCACCTGGAGCGCATCCTCACGCACAGCCAGACGCTGGGCATCAAGAACATCCACGTGCTCTATCAAGACGTGGGCATCGGCCAATCGGGCGTGGCGGTGCTGAAGGCCGGCGCGCAGAGGGTGGGTGGCATCCACATCACCTCGACTGTGAGCACACTGGAGCCAGCTTCGCTGGCCGAGGCGGTGCAGAAGTCTGCGGCAACACCGGCGCAGGCTTACATCGTGATCGGTTTTCCCAACTACATGGCCGACGCGCTCGCCCGGCTGCGCGAGGCCGGTGTGCGCCAGGCGGTGTTTGCGCTCGGCTACCTCACGCCCGCGCTCGCGGTGAAGACGGCCGGGGTGGCCGGCGCGCGTGGCCTGGGCCTCACGCAAGCCATCCCCAACGCCAACGGGCGTGTGCTGCCAGTCCAGCGTGAGTTCCAGGCGGCGATGCGGGTCGCCAACCCCAAGCTGACGGAGTTCAGCTCATTTCACCTGGAGGGCTGCATGGCGGCGCGCGTGCTGGCCGAAGGCTTGCGACGTATCGATGGCAACCCCACGCCCACGGCCCTGGCGCGCGCGCTGCACAACATGGGCGAGCTCGACTTCGGAGGCTACAGCGTGCGCTTCGGCGACGGCCAGGTCGGCAGCGTGTGGAGCGACATCGGCGTGATGTCGGAGACGGGGCGACTTCTTTTTTAGAGCCGCAGTGTTCATCTGTCACCCGGGGAAACCGCGAGATGCGCGAGGGGCATCGAACCCCGCCTTTCTCCATCTTCTTGCGGGCGCTCCCCGTCCATAAAGTCCCGCCGCATGTGATGACAACGAATGCATCACGCCCATTTCAACCACCGGAGACAAGCCTTGAACATACGCCACACCCTGCTCGCCGCTGCCGCCCTGGCGTCGCTGCCCACGCTCTCGATGGGCCAATCGGAAAGTAGCGTCCAGATTTACGGCCGCATCGAAACCTCGGTGAACCATCACAAGATTTCGTCGACGGCCACCACACCGTCGACCCGCCGCAGCTTCGTCTCCGCCGACACGCCGTGGTTGGGCTTTCGAGGCACCGAGGCCCTGGGCGACGGGTGGCGCGCCTTTTTCAAGATCGAGCACGGCTTCTTGTCCGACACCGGCGCGATGGCCTCGCCGGTGCCGGGCC
>NZ_JANOCG010000512.1:0-8631 GCF_031412075.1 Rhizobacter sp. | reverse complement strand
GCCGCAGCCCCTGGTACGCCGCGGTGATGGCGATCTTCATGTTCTCGCTGGCCGGCATCCCGCCCACGGTGGGTTTCTACGCCAAGCTCGCCGTGCTGCAGTCGCTGGTATCGACCAACGACACCACTTACATCGTGCTGGCGGTGATCGCCGTCGTGCTGTCGCTGGTGGGCGCGTTCTATTACCTGCGCCTGGTCAAGGTGATGTACTTCGATGAGCCGCGCGAAACGGCGCCCATCTCCACCACCGGCGAGGTGCGTGTGCTGCTGTCGCTCAACGGCGCGGCGGTGCTGGTCTTTGGCCTGTTGCCGGGTTGGCTGATGACCATTTGCGCCAACGCCGTGCTGCAAGCACTCAAGACCTGACATGGCCGACGAGCATCTGCGCGAAGAGCAGGTCAGCTCGCAGCAGGTCTACAAAGGCCACTTTCTCGACGTCCGGCGCGACGAGGTTCGTCTGCCCAACGGCGGCCTTGCGGCGCGCGAATACATCGTGCACCCCGGCGCGGTCATGATCGTGCCCTTGCTCGACGATGGCCGCCTGGTGGTCGAGCGACAGTTCCGCTACCCCATGGGGCGCGTGATGCTGGAGTTCCCGGCGGGCAAGCTCGATGCCGGTGAACCGCCACTGACTTGCGCGATCCGCGAGCTGGCTGAAGAGACCGGTTATCGCGCCCGTGAATGGGCGCGTGCCGGCATCCTGCACAACGCGATTGCGTACTCCGACGAAGGCATCGAAGTGTGGTTCGCGCGCGGACTTGAGCTCGGTGGCCGCTCGCTCGACGCAGGCGAGTTCCTTGACGTTGAAACCACCACCCTGGCTGCTCTCGAAGAGCTGGCCGCAAGCGGTGAGCTCACCGACGCCAAGACCTTGATCGGTCTGTTGTGGTTGCAAAACTGGCAATCAGGCCGTTGGCCGATCACCTGGCAGAAGGCCCCAGGCGGCGCCGAGCTGAGCCCGCGCCCATAATGCGGACATGAAGGTTCTGAACCTGCGATGCGCTCACGATCACTCTTTCGAAGGCTGGTTTGCTTCTGAAGACGACTTTCAGTCGCAGTGCGAGCGTGGCCTGGTGGAGTGCCCGTTGTGTGGTGATCAAGCCATTTCCAAGCTGCCCACCGCACCGCGCTTGAACGTGTCGAAGGCGCGCGACCCTTCACTCGCAACCACCATATCCACGCCCGCAGCCACGCCTGAAGCGATGACCATGCAATCGATGTGGCTGCGTGCTGTTCAGCACGTGATGGCCCACACCGACGACGTGGGCGAGCGTTTTGTCGAAGAGGCGCGTCGCATTCACTACGGTGAAGTCGAAGAGCGCGCGATTCGTGGCCAGGCCACCAAAGAAGACGCCCTTGCCTTGCAGGAAGAGGGCATCGAGGTCGTGTCGTTGCCCGTTCCCACCGCCGTCAAAGGCACCCTTCAGTAGGCGCAGCTTGGCACCTGAGTGCCGCCCTGGGTGCGTTGCGAGATGGCCTTGGCACGTGTCACTTCAGCCGCGTTGCGCACCACGAACGACGCATCTTCCAAGGCCGACACCAGCGCGTGGCCCGAGCGGTCGAGGGTGAAACATTGGTTGGCGCCGAGGATCACGTCGCGCGGGTCGCCGTCTTGGGTGACCCAGATCTGGCCGGTGCGCACTTCGATGCGCTGGCCCTTCTTGGCGCGCAGCTTGAAGGTTTGGCGGCGTTGCAGGTGGGCGGCTTGGGGGGCAGAGGTGAGGTGCATGGTGAGCTCCTGTTGAAAGGTGATTCGCATGCAATCTGGTCATGTGATCGAAGCCAAAGTCAGCAAATCTGGCTACAGTCTCGCTCTGCACATACCTGCGGGCAAACGCTCGTTTGGCATGTCTTGCATGCGAATTTGGAATGTGAAGGCCTCTTGTGCGACGCTACCAGCTCCCCCCGCTTGACCTGCTCGAAGCCTTCGAGGCCGCTGCGCGACACCTGAGCTTCACGCGGGCAGCCGACGAGCTGTCGCTCACCCAATCGGCTGTCAGCCGGCAGATCGCAGCTCTGGAGGCGCGGCTGAACGTGCCGCTATTCCAGCGCCTGCACCGCGCCCTGCGCCTGACCGAAGCGGGCCAACAACTGCAGACTGCGGCGGCTGCCGTGCTGCAGCAGCTGCACAGCGTCACGGCACAGTTGCGCCAGGAGCAGCAGCAGAAGACGGTGCTTCTCACCACCACGCCCGGCTTTGCGGGGCTGTGGTTGATCCCGCGCCTGTCGGCTTTCACGGCGACACATGCCGACGTGGATGTGCGCATCTCGGTCAGCCTGAGCCTCGTGAACCTGGATCGTGATGGCGTCGACCTGGCCGTTCGCTACGGGCCGAAGAGCTCCGCAAGCCCGGCGGCGGTGCAGCTGTTTGGCGAAGTGATGACGCCGGTGTGCAGCCCCGCATTGCGCAAGCGGAGTGGCAAACCCCTGAAGCGACCGGAAGACCTGCAGCACCACACCTTGCTGCACGCCGCTCACGACAACGCCCAGCTGCCCGATTGGTCGCTGTGGCTGCGCGCCATGCACATCGAGCAACTCAAGCCCGCAGGCGCGCTGCACTTTTCAGACTATGACCAGATGATGAATGCCGCCGTGCGCGGCCAGGGCGTGGCGCTGGGCCGCTTTCCGCTGATCGAGGGCTTGATCAAGGAGCGCAAGCTGGTCACGCCTTTCAGCCAAAAGCTGGCGTCTCCGATGGGATACCACCTGCTGCGCTCGACCTCGTCGGCCGCCAAACCCGAGGTGAGCGACTTTGTCGCCTGGTTGCTCGACGAAGCCGCCCGCTAGAGCATGCGGCCCGGGTTCATCACCCCCTGCGGGTCGAGCGCGGCCTTGATGGCCCGCATCATCTGCAGCGCCACCGGCGACTTGCGCTGCGCGAGCTCGTCGCGCTTCAGCGCGCCCACGCCGTGTTCGGCCGAGATCGAGCCGCCGCAGGCCGACACGGCGTCGTAGACCAGGGTGTTCACCGCGTGCTCGTGATCACGCAGGAAGGCGGCTCCGTCGACGCCAAGCGGGGCCTGCAGGTTGTAGTGCAGGTTGCCGTCGCCCAGGTGGCCGAAGTTGACCGAGCGGGTGCCCGGGAAGGCCGCCTGCAGCGCCGCGTCGGTGCCCGCCACGAAGGCGGGGATGCGCGACACCGGCAGCGAGATGTCGTGCTTGATGTTCGGCCCCTCCTCGGGCTGCGCGAGCGGGATGGATTCACGCAGGTGCCACATGGCGCGCGACTGCTCGATGCTTTCGGCCACCGCGGCATCGGTGATGAGGCCGCGCTCCATCGCCGACTCGAGCAAGGCTTCGAACAGGCTGCGTGCGTGGGCCTCGCTTTCGGTGTCGGATTGCTCCAGCAGCACCGTCCACTCGGCTGCGGGCAGCGGTTGGCGCAGCTGCGGGAAGTGCTTGCGCACCAGTGACAGCGAAAACCGGTTCATCAGCTCGAAGCCGGTGAGGCCCGAGCCCAAGCGGGCTTGCGCGAGCTGCAGCAGCGACACCGCAGCCTCCAGCGAGGGCAGGGCCGCCAGCGCCGTCATGCGCGCAGCGGGCTGCGGGTAGAGCTTGAGCGTGGCGGCGGTGATCACGCCCAGCGTGCCCTCGCTACCGATGAAAAGGTCGCGCAGGTCGTAGCCGGTGTTGTCCTTGCGCAGGCCGACCAGGCCGTCCCAGACCTCGCCTTGCGCGGTGACGACCTCCAGCCCGAGGCACAGCTCGCGTGCATTGCCATAGCGCAGCACTTGTGTGCCGCCGGCGTTGGTGGCGAGGTTGCCGCCGAGGGTGCAGCTGCCTTCGGCAGCCAGGCTCAGCGGGAACAGAAAGCCTTGCGCGGCGGCCGTTTCTTGAACGGCTTGCAACACGCAGCCGGCTTCGACCGTCAGCGTGAGGTTCGCCGCATCGAGACCGCGAACGCGGTTCATGCGCGACAGGCTCAGCAGCACCTGCGTGCCGCTGGCATCGGGCACTGAGCCGCCCACCAGGCCGGTGTTGCCGCCTTGTGGCACCAGGCCCGCACCGTGGCGCGCACACAGCTTGACCACGGCCGACACCTCGGTGGTGTTGGCCGGTCGCACCACCGCCAGGGCGCGGCCGCGGTAGCGTTTGCGCCAGTCTTGTTCGTAAGCCGACAGGTCACCCTCGACCAGCACGTTGGCAGCGCCCACGGCGGTTCGCAAGGCGTTGACCAGGGCGCTCATTCGGCCACTTTGCCGCTGCGCAAACGCCAGCGCACATGCAGTGCACAGGCCGTGAACAGCGCCAGGCACAACAGCACTTCGATGATGGCCAGCGGCACACCCGGCCCGCGGTCGCTGGTGGCGCGCACCACGCCTTCGGTGAAATAGACCCACACCAGCAGGCTGACCCAGCGGTAGGTGTACATGCGGTTCTTCAGCAGGCCGGCCAAGGGCAGCGTCAATGGCAAGGCCTTCAACACCAGCCAGGAGCCACCAGGGCGAAGCGGCGCAAGCCACAGCTCCCAGGCAACGCTGAGCACGATCAAACCAAGCAGGCTGGCCACCGCGAGGGCGCGTGTCCGGCTGACGAAGGAGGGCAGGGCAGGGGAAAGAGGAGAGGTCATCGCTGGCTATGATGCCGCAAATGAATTTCCCGTCCCCGTTCAAGCTCGGTTGGAGAGCGCGCCTGACCGAGCTGCTGGACACGCTTCAACACTGGCCCTGGCTCGACACGCTGCGCACCCTGCGCCAGCGTTTTCGCGAAGACCGCCTGGGCCTGACCGCCGGCAGCCTTACCTTCACCACGCTGATCTCGCTGGTGCCGCTGGTCACGGTGATGCTGGCCTTGTTCACCGCGTTCCCGATGTTCTACAAATTCCAGGACGCGCTGCAGAAGTACTTCCTGCAAGCCCTGGTGCCAGACAGCATCGCGCGGCCGGTGTTGGGCGCGCTGACGAGTTTGCAAGCAAGGCCAACCGCCTGGGCACCTTTGGCCTGGTGGTGTTGGTGTTCACCGCCTTGGCGCTGATGCTCACCATCGACCGCACGCTCAACAACATCTGGCGCGTGCGAACGCCGCGGCCGATGACGCAGCGGGTGCTGGTGTACTGGGCGGCCGTGACGCTCGGGCCTCTGCTGCTGGGGGTGAGCCTGACCTTCAGCTCCTACGCCATCTCGGCCAGCAAAGGCTTCGTCACCGGCCTGCCCGGTGGCGTCAGCTTCCTGCTCAACACCTTGCAATTCGTGCTGTTCTCGGGCGCCATGGCCTCGTTGTTCCATTACGTGCCCAACACCCATGTGCAATGGCGGCACGCGCTGGCCGGCGGGGTGTTCGTGGCGGTCGGCTTCGAGCTGGCCAAACGTGGGCTGGCTTGGTACCTCGGCAGTGTGCCGACCTATGCCAACGTGTACGGCGCCTTCGCCACGGTGCCCATTCTCTTGATCTGGATCTACCTCGGCTGGGTGGTGGTGTTGTTGGGTGCGGTGATCGCTGCTTATGCGCCCAGCCTGCAGATGCGTGTGGTACGCCGGCCGTCCACACCCGGCTATCGTTTTCAGCTGGTGGTGAGCATGCTGCGCGAGCTGGCCTTGGCGCGAAGCTTGAGCACCCACGGCATGAGTGCAGCGCAGTTGTCTGAAACCATGCGCACCGACCCGCTGCAAATCGAGCCGCTGCTCGACACCCTGGTCGCCATCGACTGGGCCGGCCGGCTCGACGAAGAAGGCGCGGCCCGCTACGTGCTGCTGTGCGATCCGGCCACCACGCCGGCGCAGCCGCTGCTGGCACAGGTGCTGCTCGACCCCTCACCCACCTTGCGCGGCTTCTGGCAGCAGGCCGGCTTTGGCGAGATGACGCTGCAGCAGCTCATTCAGAACTGACGGCCTGCGGCGCCAGCGACGCCCCGCCGTGCACCACGCAGTTTTTGCCACGGTGCTTGGCTTCGTACATGGCTTCGTCGGCCAGCTGCAAGAGCTTGAGCGGCTGTTCGGCATCTGACGGCGCCAGCGCATAGCCAATGCTTGCGCTCACCGGCTGCGCCGTGACGCTGCGCACGGCGTCGAGCATGTGTAGCGCCAGCGCATGAGCGCCGGCTTCGTCGCGCAGTGCGGCGAGCACCAGGAACTCGTCACCGCCGAAGCGCGCCACCGAGTCTTCGGCGCGCACCGCACTTTGCAGCGCCTGCGCCACACCGACCAACACCGCGTCACCTGCACGGTGACCCAGCCGGTCGTTGACGGCCTTGAAGCCGTCGAGGTCGACGAAGAACAACGCGACCGGCGTTTCCTTCACGTTGGCGAGCGCCGCATCGAGCCGGTCCATCATGGCGCGGCGGCTCAGCACGTCGGTGAGCGGGTCGCGCTCGACGCTGCGTTTGAGGTTCTCCTGGCTCAGGGTGAGGTCGTGCACGTCGACCGTCACGGTGTAGAGGCCGACCACGGTGCCGTCGGCATCGAAGTCGGGCACGTAGCTGGTGCGCACCCAGCGCGGGCCTTGCGTGGCCAGGTTGACCATGCGGGTGTACTGCACCGTCTTGCCTTCGAGCGCACGCTCGAAGTAGGCCCGGTGTTCTTCCCAGCGTTTGGCGCCACGCACGTCGCCAATGGCCCGGCCCAGCAGGTGGGTGGGCGGCTGGCCGGTGGCTTCGATGTAGGCCTTGTTGACGAACTGCAGCACGAAGTGGCGGTCGACGTAGGTCAGTGGATAGGGGATGTTTTCGGTGAAGTGCGTGAGCCGCTGGCGGGCCGCGGCGAGGGCCTCGCGTTCCAGCACGTCCTGGTGGATGTCGAAGGCGATGGTGAACACGCTCTCCACCTCGCCATGGGCGTCGGCATCGGGGAACACCTGGATGCGCGCCCAGCGCCCCGGCTGACCGTTGTGCGTGAGGCGGCGTTCGTAGTTGACGGTATGGCCTTCGAAAGCCTGCACGAAGGCCGGCTGTGCAATCTGCCAGGCCTCTTCGCCAAACAGCTCTTGCAGGGTGCAGCCGAGCAGCTCGTCGCGGGTGCGGCCAGTCCAGTGCAGGTAGGGCGTGTTGCAAAACACCAGGCGAGCCAGCCGGTCCCAGCGCGCCATCGGCAGGTCGATCGCATCGACCAGCCGCTCGATGTGGGCCAGCCTCTGCAGTGTGGATGAAGGCGGGGCGTTCATCGTATGTCGCGCTCTACCTCAGAGCGGAATCTTGCCGACCCAGATGTCCTTGTACATGACCCAGTCACCCATGAAGCTGAACAAGGGGCGCTTGAACGACGCGGGCTTGTTCTTCTCGAACCCGAAGTGGCCGAGCCAGGCAAAACCGTAGCCGCACAGCAGGCCGTAGAGCAGATAAACCGGTTGCCCACGCGCCACCGCCGTGGCGAAGCAGAGCAACGCAAGAGTCGAGCCCACGAAGTGCAGGCGCCGGCAGGTTCGGTTGTTGTGCTCGCTCAGGTAGAAGGGGTAGAACTCGGCAAAAGTCTTGAGCGATTTGGGATCGGCGGCACTGGTGTTCACGGGTTGCTCCGGGCAAGGAATGAGCGGAGTTCATTCAACACCCCGTCGGGCACCTCGCCCATCAGGGAATGTCCGGCGGGCAATGTGACGCAGTTGGCATTCAAGGCGCTTGCCAGCGGTTTAGCGCTTTTGGGTGGGGTCATCTGGTCGTTTTCACCCACGATCAGCAGCGAAGGGCAGCGCACCTTGGCGGCCGATTCCATCCCGGCCGTGTAGCCGTCACAGACCAAAAAGTCGTGGTGGAAGAGGTTGCCTTGGCCCGTTGCCGCATACGCCGACTGCAGGCGGCGCATCAAGGCCCGGTTGCCACCACGCAGCCAGCTGCCCGGCCCCGGTGACGATGGTTTGGCGCCGAGCGTGGAATGCGAAAAGGCATTCACCATGTCGATGGCCTTCAGCGGCGCTTCGAGCGAGGTGCTCAGCAAGGCCGGCGACACCCTCATCGGGAACGCGGTGCCCACCAGCACCAGATGGGTCGCCCGCGCACCGAGCTGGGCCGCAGCCTCGAGCGCGATCAGCGAGCCCAGGCTGTGGCCGATCAGCGCGGCGCGTTGCACGCCGGCTGCGGTCAGCAGGTCGATCACCCAGCTTGCTGCGGCCTCCACGCTGGCGGGCGCCGGGCCGCCGCTGCGGCCGTGGCCTGGCAGGTCGACCGCCAACACCGCGTGGCCGTGGTGGGCGAGGTAGCGCGTTTGCA
This sequence comes from Rhizobacter sp., assembly GCF_031412075.1. Taxonomy (GTDB): domain Bacteria; phylum Pseudomonadota; class Gammaproteobacteria; order Burkholderiales; family Burkholderiaceae_C; genus Rhizobacter. The sequence goes on along the minus strand of NZ_JANOCG010000512.1, from coordinate 498 downwards.
GCGCCCACACGCTGTGGTCATTCAACGCGCCGTGGATGAACACCACCACGGGCAGTGAAGCATCGAAACCCTTGCCGCCGGTGTAGGCGTAGGCCTCGTGGCCGTTCACGTTGAGCTTCATGTGCCGGCTTTCTGCGCCGCCTTCAGAGCGCGCGACAAGTCGTCGAGCAGGTCGTCGGCATCTTCCAGGCCGATCGACAGGCGGATCGTGCCTTGGGTGATGCCTGCTTGCGCGAGCGCCGCGTCGTCCATGCGGAAGTGCGTGGTCGATGCGGGGTGGATCACCAGCGAGCGGCAGTCGCCCACGTTGGCCAGGTGCGAAAACACCTTCAAGGCCTCGATGAAGGCCTTGCCCTGGGTGCGGTTGCCCTTCAGGTTGAAGCTGAACACCGAGCCGCAGCCCTTAGGCAGCAGCGCCTTGGCCAGCGCATGGCTCGGGTGGTGCGGGAGCTCCGGGTAGCCCACGCTCTCGACCATCGGGTGCGAAGCCAAATGTGC
>NZ_JANOCG010000511.1:0-2698 GCF_031412075.1 Rhizobacter sp. | reverse complement strand
AAGGCCCCCGCGAAGAAGGCGGCAGCGCCGGCGAAGAAGCGCACGCCGAACGCGGCCTTCATGAAGGCGATGACGCCCAGCGATGCGCTGGCCGCCATCATCGGCAAGGGCCCGTACCCGCGCACCGAAGTGACCAAGAAGGTGTGGGAGTACATCAAGAAGAACAAGCTGCAAGACGCGGTCAACCGCCGGATGATCAACGCCGATGCCAAGCTGAAGGAAATCTTCAAGAAGGCGCAAGCGTCGATGTTCGAGATGACCAAGATGATCAACGGCCATCTGAAGTGAGATCCGGCGGGCGGCCTGCCGCCCTGCCGAAAGAGCCGGTGCCTGCACCGGCTTTTTTTATGGCGCGTTGACACCGCGGCATCAGGGATACCGAGAATGCGTGCCCCCGTCTGCGGGCGTTGCGATGAGGGGACGCGGCCCCCCGAGCGAGAAACGCCGCAGGACAATGGCGCATCGCCACACCGGGTCACCCAGCCTCCACCTCACCGTGCCGCTCCGACACCTCCTCACGACGCTGCTGGCCCTGTTTGCAGGGTTGGCCAGCTTCGGCGATGCGGCAGCGAGCAGCGGGCTGCGCAGCGATGCGAGCGAACGGGCCCCGCGCCGCGAGCGCGTGGCGGTGTGCAGCTGGGACCGGCCCGGCCACAACCCCTTCATGGGCAACGTGGTGGCCGCGATCGACCGCTACAGCGACATCCCGACCGACGTGCGCGTGCGCCTGAAGCAGCGCATGCAGGCGCGCCAGTACGACGAGATCGTCGACATCCGGCGCGACAGCATCCGCGGCAAGGCCGACTACCAACCGACCATCCGCGACATGCACTTCGGTCTCGACCGCGTGTGCGCCCAAGTCAGCCGCACGGGCTGGACGCCGCAGATGCACGAGCGTGGCTTGGTGTACTGCGAATCGGGCCATTGCATCCTGGTGCCCACCGTGTGCCGCAACGTGAGCCGCATCGAGCGCACGCCCGCGGCCATCGCAGGGGCGCCCGCGCAGGAGCCCGCGCCCGGCCCCACCGACACCAGCTCCGAACGCTACGCGGGCGAGCCCGATGCGCCGGGTACGGCCCGGCCGCAAGCCACCTCGTCGTTCGCCGAAGCGGTGGCCGGCGCCGCGCTGGCCTTGTTCCCGCTCGGCGACGATGCCGGCGCGCTCGGCGCCGAGCCCGCGCTGGGTGGCGATGTGGGCGTGCCGTTCGCGGGGTTGCCGGCCGGTGGCGGCGGCGCGCCGAACGGAAGCGGCAACGGTGGCAGCGGCAACGGCAGCGGCGGCGGCGGCACGGATTCACCGTTTACCGACAGCGGGCGCAACAGCTTCCTGGCGCAGCCACCGCTCGCCAACTTGCCCGGCTCTTTCGAGGGCGGCGTGCTGCCCGAGACGGGGCTGCCCGGCACGATCACCCCCGTGCCCGAGCCCGCCACCTGGGCCAGCCTGCTGCTCGGCCTGGTGCTCGTCTGGCGCCTCAGCGCGCGGCGAGCAGCTCGCCGCCCGGCAGCGCCGCTGCGCTAGCCAACGCCGGCGCGATGCGCCGAACCGGCGCACCCAGGTGCGCCACCCAGAAGCGTTCGTAGCGCGATCCCACACGCTGCACGCAGGCCAGGCCCACATCGCGGAAGTCCGGCTGCATCAGGTTGGCGCAGTGGGTCGGGCTGGCCAGCCAGGCTTGCAGGGTGTCATCGAAATCGGTCTGGCCGGCGGCCAGGTTTTCTCCGGCTCCCGCCGCGGCGTAGCCCGTGCTGCGCAGGCGCAGGCCGAAGCTGCGTTGCTGGGCGTCGACGTGCGAGAGCAGGTCGCGTTGCGCCAGGTCACTGGCCTGCGCCTGAGCGCTGCTCGCCAAGCGCTGCTCCCAGGCCAGCGGCTGCCGTGCCGCGGGCGGTGCCGCAGCGGCCGCACCTTCGCACGGGCCGGCGGTCTGCCTCACGTCGTTGAGCCGCTCGACCGCGCGTTGCAGCGCCTGCGTGTCGGCACAGGGCAGCAGCGGCTCGTTCGCCTGGGCGTGCGCGATGTTCACGAACCAGACCGGCAAGGTCAGCACGCTGGCGAGGGCCAGTTGCGTGAACCGGCGGCCGGCGCACTGCATGCGCGGACGGGGGGCGGGAACCGAAGACTCGAACTGGGCTGCAAACATGGCCCAATTCTGGAAAGTCGCCGCGTGTCTGGCGAGGGGCGCACTTCACGCCTGCTCGAGCGGCGCAGTGTCGACATGTGACCGAGGGGGTGCTTCAGGGGAAGCGAGCCGTGCAGTACGTCACGCCGGCGCGTTGGCGCGCGCCAACAAACCCGCCAGAAAGCGGCCGGTATGGCTTCCGTCCGACGCGGCGATCGCCTCCGGCGTGCCGGTGGCGACCACCCGCCCGCCGCCGCCGCCGCCTTCGGGGCCCATGTCGACGACCCAGTCGGCGGTCTTGATGACGTCCAGGTTGTGCTCGATCACGACGATGGTGTTGCCGGCGTCGCGCAGCTGGTGCAGCACCTTCAGCAGCAGTTCGATGTCGGCGAAGTGCAGGCCGGTGGTGGGTTCGTCGAGGATGTAGAGCGTGCGGCCGGTGTCGCGCTTGCTCAGCTCCAACGCCAGCTTCACGCGCTGCGCCTCGCCGCCCGACAGCGTCGTCGCGCTCTGGCCGAGCGTGATGTAGCCCAGGCCGACGTCGAGCAGCGTCTGCAATTTGCGCGCGATGCTCGGCACCG
>NZ_JANOCG010000510.1:0-9125 GCF_031412075.1 Rhizobacter sp. | reverse complement strand
ACCAGCTGCCCGGCTGGCCCGAGCGTGTGAAGCTGATGCAGGAAAACTGGATCGGCAAGAGCGAAGGTGTGCGCTTTGCCTTCCCGCACCAGATCAAGGGCCGTGATGGCCAGCTGATCGGCGGCGGCAAGATGTACGTCTTCACCACCCGCGCCGACACCATCATGGGCGTGACCTTCGCCGCCGTGGCGCCCGAGCACCCGCTGGCCCTGCATGCGGCGGCGAGCAACCCGGCCGTGTCGGCCTTCATCGAAGAATGCAAAACCGGTGGCACCACCGAGGCCGAGCTGGCCACGCAAGAAAAGAAGGGTGTGCCCACCGGCCTGAACGTCACGCACCCGATCACCGGCGAGCCGGTGGCGGTGTGGGTCGGCAACTACGTGTTGATGAGCTATGGCGACGGCGCCGTGATGGGCGTGCCCGCCCACGACGAGCGCGACTTTGCGTTTGCCAAGAAATACGGCATCGACATCCTTGAAGTGGTGCACGTCGACGGCCTGCACTACTCGTATGACCACTGGCAAGACTGGTACGGCGACAAACAGCGCGGCGTGACCATCAACTCCGACAACTTCAGCGGCCTCAACCACCAGGCCGCCGTCGACGCGGTGGCCGCGGCGCTCGCGCACAAAGGCCTGGGCGAAAAGAAGACCACCTGGCGCCTGCGCGACTGGGGCATCAGCCGCCAGCGTTACTGGGGCACGCCGATCCCCATCATCCATTGCGATGAACATGGGCCCGTGCCGGTGCCTGAGAAAGACCTGCCCGTCGTGTTGCCCGAAGACGTGGTGCCCGATGGCAGCGGCAACCCGCTGAACAAACACGCGGCGTTCCTGAACGTGGCCTGCCCGACCTGCGGCAAACCATCGCGCCGCGAGACCGACACGATGGACACCTTCGTCGACAGCTCGTGGTACTTCATGCGCTATTGCGACGCGAAGAACGACCGCGCCATGGTCGGTGCCGGCACGCAGTACTGGATGCCGATGGACCAGTACATCGGCGGCATCGAGCACGCCATTCTTCACCTGCTGTACGCCCGCTTCTGGACCAAGGTGATGCGCGACCTGCACCTGGTGAAGGTCGACGAGCCGTTCACCAAGCTGCTGACACAAGGCATGGTGCTCAACGAGGCTTTTTCGCGCACCGACAGCGGCAAAGACTACTTCTGGGCGCACGACCTCGACATCGTTCGAGACGACCACGCGCAAGTGCTGTCGGCCACCGCCAAGGCCGATGGCAAGCCGGTCACCTACGACGGCTGGACGACCATGTCGAAGTCGAAGAACAACGGCGTCGACCCGCAAGACCTGATCGAACGTTACGGCGCCGACACCGCCCGCCTGTTCGTGATGTTCGCCTCGCCGCCGGAGCAGACGCTCGAGTGGAATGACGCGGGGGTGGAGGGCGCACACCGCTATCTGCGCCGCGTGTGGAACTACGGCGTGAAAAACGCCGAGGCGATCAAGTCGACGGGCGACACCAGCGGGGGTGACGGCGAAGAAGCCAAGGCCTTGCGCCGCGAGGTGCACACCGTGCTGCGCCAGATCAGCTACGACTACGAGCGCATGCAATACAACACCGTGGTCTCGGGTGCGATGAAGCTGCTCAACGCGCTGGAGGCTTTCAAGGTCGGCGCACCGGGTGTCATCCGCGAAGCCTTCGGCATCTTGTTGCGCGCGCTCTACCCGGCTTGCCCGCACATCACCTGGCAACTCTGGCAAGACCTGGGTTATGCCCGCGTGCACGGCGACCTGCTCGACGCGCCCTGGCCGCAGGTGGATGAGGCAGCGCTGGTGCAAGACCAGATCGAGCTGATGCTGCAGGTCAACGGCAAGCTGCGCGGGTCGATCAAGGTGGCGGCTGCGGCCGACAAGGCGACGATCGAGGCCACGGCCTTGGCCAATGCCGAGTTCATCAAGTTCGCCGAAGGCAAGGCACCGAAAAAAATCATCATCGTGCCGGGTCGTTTGGTCAACGTCGTGGTGGGATGACCAAGCGCAGAGCTTTCCTCGGCTTGGCTGTGCTCAGCCTTTCGGCCTGCGGCTTCGAACTGCGCCGCGCCCCCGAGCTGCGGTTCAAGACCGTGCAGCTTGCCGGCTTCAAGCCCCAATCAACGCTCGCCGACGAGCTGCGCCGCAGCATCGCGGCCAGCACCACCACGCGGGTGGTCGAGGCGGCGTCGCAGGCCGAGGTGGTGCTCGAAGCCATTTCTGATTCGCGTGACAAAGGCGTGGTGGCCTCCACCAGCGCCGGCCAGGTGCGTGAAGTGCAGCTGCGCGCGGTGCTCAACTTCCGCTTGCGCACACCGGCCGGCAAAGAACTCATCGCACCGACCGAGATTGCGCTCAGCCGCGACATGACCTACAACGAGCGTGATGCGCTGGCGAAAGAGCAGGAAGAAGAGCAGCTCTACCGCGCCATGCAAAGCGACATCGCAGCCCAGGTGCTGCGCCGCCTGGCGGCTGTGAAAACTTTGTAGAGGCCGACCACCATGCAATTGCGTGCCGATCAGCTCGCTGCTCACCTCGGCAAAGGCTTGCGGTCGATCTACACCGTCTACGGCGACGAACCCCTGCTCGCGCAAGAAGCCACCGACACCATCCGCGCCGCCGCACGTGCCGCCGGTCACACCGAGCGCCAGGTGCACACGGTCTCGGGTGCGCACTTCGACTGGAGTGGGTTGCTGGGGGCGTCGCAGGCCATGAGCCTGTTCGCCGACAAGCAGCTGATCGAGATCCGCATCCCTTCGGGCAAGCCCGGCAAAGACGGCTCGGATGCCTTGCAGCGTTACTGCGACACCTTGTCCGATGACGTGGTCACCATCCTCACCCTGCCCAAACTCGACCGCACACAACAAAGCAGCGCCTGGTTCACCGCGCTCGATGCGGCCGGCGCCACGGTGCGGGTCGACGCCATCGAACGCAAGGCCCTGCCGCCGTGGATCGCGCAGCGCCTGGCGGCGCAAGGCCAGCGGGTGCAAGGCGGTGAAGACGGGCAGCACACGCTCGCGTTTTTTGCCGACCGGGTGGAAGGCAACCTGCTCGCTGCGCACCAGGAAATCCAGAAACTCGGGCTGCTCTACCCGCCAGGCGAGTTGACCTTCGAGCAGATCGAAGCGGCCGTGCTCAACGTGGCGCGCTACGACGTCTTCAAGCTGGGTGAGGCCGTGCTGGCCGGCCAGGCGGCGCGTGCCTTGCGCATGCTCGACGGCCTGCAGGCCGAAGGCGAAGCCGCGGTGCTGGTGCACTGGACGCTGGCCAACGACATCTTGTCGCTCAAGCGCGTGAAAGACGCCATCAACAGTGGCAAGCCCTTGCCGATGGCGCTGCGCGAAGCGCGTGTGTGGGGTGCCAAGGAGCGCTTGTTCGAACGTGCCGTGCCGCTGCTCACTGACAACGCGATCGCCCAGCTGGTCGAGGCGGCGCAAATCTGTGACGGCCTGGCCAAAGGCCTCAAACACCCCGACTGGCCCGTCGATGCCTGGGATGGGTTGAAGCGCCTCGTGCTGATGCTGGTGCAGTGGACGGCCGCCAGCCCGTCGCGCAAAACCGTGAAGCTCGCGCTGACGGCTCAGTAGCCCCGCGCCCGGTCGACCAGGTGGGCCACCGGCCGGCCCTCGCGCCAGGCTTGCAGGTTGGCCACCGCGACGCGGGTGGCGCTGCGCAAGTCGGTTTGTGCGGCGGCGTGCGGCAACACCGTGACCTGGGGGTGCGACCAGAACGCGTGATCCGTCGGCAGCGGCTCGGTCTGGAACACGTCGAGCACCGCGTGCTGCAGGTGGCCGCGATTGAGCGCGCCCAGCAGGTCGGCATCGACCACCTGCTGGCCACGCGCCAGGTTCACAAAGCTCGCGCCGGCCTTCATGTGCGAGAAGGCCTGCGCGTTGAACAGGCTGTGCGTGCGTGCGGTGAGCGGCAGCAGGTTGATCACGATGTCGGCATGGCCCAGCACCGCCGGCAGCGTGGCATCGCGCGTGAACGAGGCCACGCCGGGCAGGCTGGCCTCGCGCCGGCTCCAGCCAAGCACCGTGTAGCCATTGGCCACCAGGCGCTGCGCCACGCTGCGGCCCATTTCACCCAGGCCGAGCACGGCCACCCGCAGCTCGTCGGCCCGCCGTTGCGGCAGGGCACGCCACACGCCGCTGCGTTGTTGTGCGGCGTAGGCAAAGTGATCGCGATGCAGGCTGAGCACGGCCCACAGCGCGGTTTCGGCCATGGCGGCACTCATCACAGGGTCGACCATGCGGGCGAGCGGCAGGTCGCGCGGAACGGTGTCGTCGCGCAGCAGCTTGTCGACGCCGGCCCACATCGACTGGATGAAACCGAGGCGCGGCAAACCTTGCAAGGCGCCGGGTGGCGGGTTGGCGACCAGGGCCATCTCGATGCTGGCGTCGTGTGCGGCGGATCGCTGTGTCAGCACGGTCTCGCCCCGCAAGGATTCGCTCAGCTCGTCAGCCCAACGTTGCAACTCGTCGGGGGCAAAGTCGGTGGCGAGAAGAAGGCTCACGACCGGAGTGCCGCGAGCGCTGTTTGCAGCGCACGATCCACCGTCTGCTCGCGCACCTCGGCGCGGTCGCCTTGCAGCTGCAGCAGCGTGGCCTGTGCCGGCTCGCCGCGCCGAGCGAGTGCGAGCCAGACCGTGCCCACCGGCTTGGCCGGCGTGCCGCCGCTGGGCCCGGCCACGCCGGTGACGGCCAGCGACAGGTCGGCCGGTGAATGGGCCAGCGCACCCTCGGCCATGGCGCGCGCCACCTCGGCGCTCACCGCGCCGTGTTTGATGATCAATGCAGCAGGCACGCCCAGCAGCTCGGTCTTGGCGTCGTTGGAGTAGCTGACGATGCCGCGCTCGAACCAGTCGCTGGAGCCGGCGATCGAAGTGCAGGCGGCGGCGATCAGGCCACCCGTGCACGACTCTGCCGTGACGAGCAGCAGGCCACGCTCGCGCAACATGTGCGCCAGCGTCTCGATCTGTGTGTCCCAGCGCGACAAGGCATGCATCAGAACCACCTCCACAAGGCAATGACGAGCAACGTACACAAGGCGGCAACGTAGTCGTCGAACAAGATGCCAAAACCTTGCGCCCACCCCACGGGCTGGCCACGCCGGCCCTTGAACAGCGCGTCGGCCCAGGCCACGGGGCCGGGTTTGACGGCGTCGAAGAAGCGGAACAAGGCAAAGGCCACCACCTGCCCCCAAAGGCCCATCGGCATGGCAAGCCACAGCACGGCCCAGAAGGCGATGACTTCGTCCCACACGATGGCGCCGGGGTCGGCCGTGAGCAGGTGGCGCGCGGTGACGGTGCAGGCCCACCAGCCGATCAAGCTGCCGACGGCGAGCACGATGGCCCAGTGCAGGTCGCTCAGGTGCGGCTGCATCACCAAGAACGCGAGCCAGGCCCACAGGGTGCCGACCGTGCCGGGAGCGATCGGCGAGAGCCCGCTGCCAAAACCGAGCGCGATCACGTGCGCCGGGTGGCGGAACATGAAACGCGCGCTGGGCTTGAGGGGTGCCACGCGCAGCGGTGGGTGCAGCGGGGTGTCCGGTGTCATGACTTGAAGTGGTCGAACGAGCCAAACGTGTGGGGCACAGGGCGGCCCTGCGCATCGACCAGCGTGAGTGCGCGCGAGTCGTTGATGCGCCCGATGCGGGTGGCCGCCACGCCGCTGCGTTGCGCGGCGGCTTGCACCGCGTCGGCGAGTGCGGGCGGGGCGGTGAACAGCAGCTCGTAGTCGTCGCCGCCCGCGAGCGTGCATTCGCGTTGCAGGGCAGTGGGCTGCGAGGCGAGCACGGCGCTGCGCGGCACCGCATCGACCTCGACCGTGGCGCCCACGCCAGAGCGTTTGAGGATGTGCGCCAGGTCGCCCAACAAGCCGTCGGAGACGTCGATCGCACTGCTGGCCACATTGCGCAAGGCCTGGCCCAGCGCAACCCGCGGCTGCGGCAGCTCCATCGCCACACGCACCTGTTCGAAGGTTTCACCGCTCAGTGCCACGCTGCCGCGAAAACATTCCAGCGCCAGCCGCGCGTCGCCCACTTGGCCGCTCACGTAAAGGTCATCGCCTGCGCGTGCGCCCGAGCGCAACAAGGCCTGGCCGGGTGGCAGCTCGCCGAACACGGTGATGCAGATGTTGAGCGGGCCCTGGGTGGTGTCGCCACCCACCAGCTCGCAGCTGTGTTCATCGGCCAGCGAGAAGAGGCCTTGTGCAAAGCCGGCGAGAAAGCTGTCTTCGGCGCGCGGCATGGCCAGCGCCAGGCTGAAGGCCACGGGCCGTGCGCCACAGGCCGAGAGGTCCGAGAGGTTGACCGCCAAGGCCTTGTGGCCCAGGCGCTGTGGCGACACGGTGGACAGGAAATGGCGGCCCTCGACCAGCATGTCGCTGCTGATGGCGAGTTGCATGCCCGCGGTGGGCTGCAGCAGCGCGCAGTCGTCGCCAATGCCAAGAGCAGCATGCTTCACCGGCCGGGTGAAGTACTTGCCGATGAGGTCGAATTCGCCGAGAGCTTCCATGTGGAGGCGGATTATCGGCGGCGCGCAGTGCGCAGTCTTCAGATGCCGCGCAGCAGGTTGGCCAGCTCGACCGCCGACTTCACGTCCATCTTCTCGAACACCCGGGCGCGGTGCACTTCGACCGTGCGCACGCTGATGTTGAGCTGGTCGGCGATCAATTTGTTGGCCAGGCCATCGATCACACACTGCATCACGTCGCGCTCGCGGTCGGTCAGCTCGGCCAGGCGGCGACGCACACCTTGTTGGTCGCGCTGGCGCAGCAAGGTCTGGGCGCTGATCTCGAGCGCCTGTTCCACACGGTCGACCAGGGCGTTGTCGGAGAACGGCTTTTCGACGAAGTCGAAGGCGCCCCGCTTGACGGCCGCCACCGCGGTGGGCACGTCGCCGTGGCCGGTCAGAAAGATCACCGGCAACACGCCCAGCAGCTGGCGCTCGATCAAGCGGTCGAACAGCACCAGGCCGCTGGTGCCGGGCATGCGCACGTCAAGCAGCAGGCAGCTCGGCGCCACCGGCCAGGGCGCGGGGTTGCCGGCGCGGGGGGCGGCGAGCCGCGAGTCGAGCATGGCCTCGAAGGCTTCGGCGCTGGCAAAACCTTCTGACAGCAGGCGGCGCGAGCGCAGCAACCAGGCCAGGGCGTCGCGCACCACGTCTTCGTCGTCGACGAGGTAGACCATGGGCAGGCCCAGCTGCAAGGTGGTGTGGGGGTTCATGGCAGGGCTTGCGGTGTTTCGCGCGGGAGTGTGGCTCCCGTGCTTGTATGCGATGCCGACGCCGCCGGCAAGGTGAAGCGGAATTCGGCGCCCACCGGGCGCGCGCTGCCGGCGGGGCCGGGCAGGTTTTGAAAGTCGAGCAGGCCGCCGTGCTGTTCGATCACCGTGCGGCACAGACTCAGGCCCAGGCCCATGCCTTCGGGGCGGGTGGTGAAGAAGGGAGTGAACAGGCGCTGCGCCACCTCGGGCGGCACACCGCGGCCGTTGTCGATGACGGCAAAGGTGACCCAGCGTTCGTGGGTCTGGCGCACGCGGATGGTCAGCTCGCGCTTGGGCAAGGGCGTGGTGGTCTCCATCGCCTGGATGCCGTTGCGCGTGAGGTTCAACAACACCTGTTCGAGCATGGTGCGGTCACACACCACGCGGGGCAGCGGTGTCGGCAGGTCCAGCTCGATGCGGGTGCCGCTCTTGCGCGCTTGCAGGCGGGCCAGCGGCAGCACCGAGTCGATCAGCTCGTCGACACGGATGGCCTCGCGCGCCTGCTCGCGGCGGCGCACGAAGTCGTGCACGCTCTTGATCACCCTGCCGGCACGTTCGGCCTGCTCGGCGATGCGCTGCGCGGCCTGGCGCAGCAGGTTGCGGGTCTCCGCAGAGTCGGCCTCACGCTCGTCGTTCATCAGATTCAGCGAGCCGGTGGCGTAGCTGGCGATGGCGGCCAGCGGCTGGTTGAGCTCGTGGCTCAGCAGCGAGGCCATCTCGCCCACCGTGGCCAGGCGGGCGGTCGCCTGCAGGCGCTCTTGCTGCTGGCGCGAGAGTTCTTCGACGCTGCGCTGCGCGCTCACGTCGAGTGCGGTGCTCATCCAGCCGGTGTGCTGGCCATGGCCGTCGACCAGTGGGGCTTCGAAGATCATCACCGCGAAGCGCTCGCCGTTGCGCCGCATGAAGGTGGTCTCGTACCCTTCGCGGGGTGGCGGCGAGCCGGTCAGGCGCACCTGCTGGCGGGCGGTGTATTCCTGCACCCGCTCGGGCGGCCAGTAGGGCGGTGTGGCCTGGCCGATCAGATCGGCGGCCGTGAAGCCCACCATGTTGCAAAACGCCGGGTTGACGTAGGTGATGCGGCCTTGCAGGTCGCGCGCGCGCAAGCCGGTGACGAGCGAGTCTTCCATCGCCCGGCGAGTGGCCAGCGCGTCGGCCAGTGCGTTTTCAGCGAGGGCACGGCGGCGCACGTCGCGCGCCAGCAGCCACACCACCACGCCGAGCGCGAGCGACAGGCTCAGCACCAGCGCGACGGTCAGGTTGGGAATCAGACGTGGGCTGCCGGTGCCGCTGTCCACACGCAGTTGCAGCGTGAGGCCGGGCAGGTCGAGCACGCGGTTGGCACGGAACACACCCAGCCCACGCGGCAGGCCGGCACGTGCCAGACGGGTGCCGTCGCCTTCGACGAACGAAAGTTCGTGCGCGCGGGTCACCTCGGGGGTGACCACTTCATTGAGCAGCTGCGCCAGCGAGAAGGTGGCCACGATGTAGCCGGTGGTTTCGCCCGCCACCTGCGCGGGCAGGCACACGTCGACCACCTCTTGCCCCATGCCGCCGGCCAGGGGCACGAAGTAGCTGCGCGAATACGACGGGCTGCCTTGGCGGCGTGCGTTGGTGCAGGCCAGCTGCGCTTCGAACTCCATGCTGTCACGCGGGATCTGCGTGAAGATCTGCGCGTGAAAGGGTGAGCTCACCGCCGACACGACGCGCATGCCGGCGTCGCGCCGCTCGATGCGCAGCAGCTCGCGGCGCGAGCGCAGGAGGTCGGACGCATCGGTACGCCACTGCAGGATGGGCGGCGAATTCCAGGTCAGCGCTTGCAGGCTTTGCAGGTCGCGGCCGAGCGCGCGCCGGAGGTCGCCGATGGAC
>NZ_JANOCG010000509.1:0-1909 GCF_031412075.1 Rhizobacter sp. | reverse complement strand
CGCTGCCGGCCGAAACGTTGGTTGACCCCTGCGAGCACGCCGGTGCTGGAAATCGTTTCACTGATTTCATTGGTCGCCGTGCGGCGCAGGTTCGACTCGTGCGTGAACGCCTGGCTCACGCCGATGTAGTAAGGCGAGCCTTCTTCTTGCGCGCTGGCGCAGGTGGCTGCTGCAAGCAAACAGCCCGAGGCCAGCAACTGCAGCATGGGGCGACGGTGATCAGTGGGGCAATGTGGCATACGAAGACCTGCGAAGTGGCGTCGGATGTTGGCCCGGCAGAGGCGGACCCTGCTCAGTAGGCGTTGCGGTCGAAGAAGACCAGACGGATGGTACGCACAATAATCTGCAGGTCGAGCCCGAGCGACCAGTTGCGCAGGTATTCGAGGTCGTATTCGACCCGTGCCTGCATCTTGGCGACGGTGTCGGTCTCGCCACGCTGACCGTTCACCTGGGCCCAGCCGGTGATGCCGGGCTTGACCTTGTGTCGCACCATGTAGGCCTTGACGATGCGGCGGTACTCTTCGTTGTGCGCCACGGCGTGGGGTCTCGGGCCCACGATGCTCATGCGGCCTTGCAACACGTTGAAGAACTGCGGCAATTCGTCGAGCGAGGTGCGGCGGATGAAGGCGCCAAAGGGGGTGATGCGCATATCGCCCTTGGTGGCCTGCTTGACGACAGCGCCGTTGTCTTGCGAGGTCATCGAGCGGAATTTGTAGACGGTGATGTCTTCACCATCGAGCCCGGTACGTCGTTGCCTGAAGATCACCGGGCCGGGCGAGCTCATTTTGACGCCAATGGCGATGGCCAGCAGCGCGGGCGAGATCAACAACAGGATGAGCGAGGCGAGAACCACGTCGCTGGCGCGCTTGACGAGCTCGTTGGTGCCCGTGAAGGGCGTTTCGCAGATGCCCACCACCGGCAGGCCGTTCATGTCTTGCAGCCGGCCCTGGATGATGCTGATGCCGAACACGTCGGGCACAAAGAAAAGCGACGCAGTGGTGTCTTGCATCTGCTCCAGCAGCTCGACGATGCGCGGCTGCGAGCCGAGCGGCAAGGTGATGAAAACCTCGCGGATCGACTGGCGGCGGATGCAGTCGGCCACGTCTTTCAGCCCACCCAGCACCTGCTCCATGGCGAGGCCATCGACGCGAGCGTCGGCGCGGTCATCGAAATAACCGATGAAGTCGATGCCCTGGTCTTCGCTGGCGGTCAGTGCGCGCGCCACCTTCACGCCCAGCGGGCCGGCGCCCACCACGATGGCGCGGCGCCGTGCTTCGGGCAGCGCAGCCTGCCGGCGCACCAGGCGCCGACCCACCCACACCGCGCCCCACTGCGCCACCGGCGTCAGGAAGATCCAGGTGACGACGGCGGTTTGTTCGAAGTAGTCGATGCTGCGGGTGACATAGCCACACAGCAGCAGCACGCCGATCAGCACCACCCATGACGAAATGATGTCAACACCGGCGGCCACCATGTTCTGGCGGAAGCGGTTGCGACCGGGGAAGGTGAGCGCAAAAACCAGCAGGCACAAGACAAGCTCGGGGCGCCCCACCATGGCGTCGAGGTAGAGGTTGGCACCGAGGAAGGTGATGACGGTGATCGCCGGCTCCATGAACGCAGCCAACAGCGAGGTCACCGACTGGGGGGCGCTGTAGAAGGTTCTCTTGTAAGGGCGGTCTTCGAACATCGCTAAGGGGTGGTCCACGGGGCGCTGTCCTCCATGAGTGACAGATTGCTGGCAATGCCTCTGCGTCGGGTGTGTCGAAAACCCATTGAGCAGGCGCTGCGCGAGGCGGATTCGACGGCTGCGCGCGGCGTGCAAAGTGGTTCAAACAACGCGTGGATTCTCACTCAAGAAGATGACAGCCCCAGACCCGCAAGTGTGGGGGGAGCCTGTGTTCTAGGGGCC
>NZ_JANOCG010000508.1:0-6115 GCF_031412075.1 Rhizobacter sp. | reverse complement strand
GTGATTGAGCGCAGTCATGGTGTAGGCGGCGCTCGAATCGAGCAGTCGCGCAAAAGGACCTGCAACACCCGAGCAGGCCGTAGTGCCGGATCCGATGGAAGCCACCCGGCAGGACATGCAGCAGGAACCGACGCATGAACTCCTGCGGGCTCAGCGTCATCGCCTTGTGGCGCGTGTTGCCCTTGGCGCGGTAGTCCTTCCAGCGGAAGGTGACGCCATGCTCGTTCATCGCGAGCAACCGGCTGTTGGAGATGGCCACGCGGTGCGTGTAGCGCGACAGATAGGCCAGCACCGCCTCAGGCCCTGCGAACGGCCGCTTGGCGTAGACCACCCACTCGCACTTGCGCAGCGGTGCCACGCAGTCGGCGAAGGCCTGGGCGTCGGTCAGCGCGCGGTGCTCGCCGAAGAACTTCAACTGCCCTTGGTCGTACAGCCGCTGCAACTCCTCCAGGAAGCGACGCCGGAACAGCCGCGACAGCACGCGCACGGGCAGGAAGAAGCCGGGCCGGCAGGCGATCCAGCGTTGGCCGTCTGGCGCCAGCCCGCCGCCCGGCACGATGCCGTGCACGTGCGGATGGTGGGTCAGCGCCGAGCCCCAGGTGTGCAGCACCAGCGTGGCCCCGATGCTGGCGCCCAGGTGCTTGGGATCGGCTGCGATCCTGAGCAGCGTCTCGGCTGCGATGTCGAACAGCAACCCGTACAGGGCCGCCTTGTTCTGGTACGCGATGTCGGCGATCGGCGCCGGCAGCGTGAAGACCACGTGGTAATACTCCACCGGCAGCAGGTCGGCCTGACGCGCCTCCAGCCACCGCTTGGCCGCGTTGCTCTGGCACTTCGGGCAATGCCGGTTGCGGCACGAGTTGTACGAGACTTGCTCGACCCCGCACCCGTCGCAGCGCAGGACATGGCCACCCAGTGCCGCCGTGCGGCACTGGGTGATGGCCGACATCACCTTGAGCTGAGCCAGGCTCAGGTGACCGCGCTGTGCGTCACGCCAGGCGGGTCCGTGGGTGCGGAAGATGTCGGTGACCTCCAGGGCAGGCCGCCCTTGCATCACAACCGCGGCGGCCTACTCGGGCCGAGGCTTGTCCGATGTCTGGTCCAGCGGACTGATCACGCTGCGCAACAAGTCGGTGGCCACCGCGGCATACAGGGCCGTGGTCTCCAACTTCTTGTGGCCCAGCATCACCTGGATCACGCGGATGTCGACCTTCTGCTCCAGCAGATGGGTGGCAAAGCTGTGGCGCAGGACGTGGGGCGTCACGCGCTTGTCCAGAGCGGCCGTGGCTGCGGCCAGGTGAACAGCCCGGTTGAGTTGCCGAGCCGTCACGTGATCTGTCGGATCCATGCCGGGGAACAGCCAGCCGCCGGGCAGGATCTTGCCCTGGGCGTGGCCCAGCCGCCACCAGGCACGCAGCCGCTCCAAGAGCACCGGGCTGAGCATGGCGTAGCGATCCTTGCGACCCTTGCCCTGTTCCACGCGCAGGGTCATGCGTTGGCCATCGATGTCGCCGACCTTCAACGCGACGACCTCGCTGACGCGAAGGCCGGCGCCGTAGGCCACCGACATGGCAGCCTGGTGCTTCAGGTTCGGCGCCGCGGCGATCAAGCGGCCGACCTCCTCGGGACTCAGGATCACGGGCAGCTTGCGCGGCACGTTCACGTGCTGCATCTTGGCCATCAACTCGGGGTGGCCGAGCGTGACGTCGAAGAAGAACTTCAGCCCCGTGATGGTGGCGTTGATCGTCACCGGGCCGGTGCCGGCGTCCACCAGGTGCAGTTGGAAGCGCCGAAGCTCTTCGGTGGTTGCGGTGTCGGGCGATCGGCCCAGGAATGCGGCCAGCTTGCGAACGGCGCGGATGTAGCCGTCCTGCGTGTGCTCGGCAAACTTGCGCATGCGCATGTCGTCGAGCATGCGGTGGCGCAGCGGCGTGCCTGGGCGAGTGGTGGTCTCCATGGTGGGGCTCCAGTCGATGAACGAGGCGGATTGCCTCGATCACCAACATCGCAGAGCCGCAGGCTCAACGCACCACCACCGATCTGGTCGAAGCGCCTACCGCGCGAGCGGTTTAGTCCGTAGACTGCGTGCTGCCGGTCGCGGACAAGAGTTGGACGACTGCAAGGATCGAAAGCGGGCTCACGCACCTCCGCAACTCCAATGACTGCTGCACCCTCCGGACCGGTCACTGGTACTTCAAAGAGCAAGCGACAGTCTCGACCGACTCCTATCCCGCGGGACGAACGCCCGATCCCGTGGCGTTGCAGGCCGTTCCCGCCGTGCTTGCATGCGCGCCTGCGACTGACCGCTTTCAGGTGGTTAATTTGAGCTTTCCGCTGACCGCAACGGGTCGAGAGTGAGCTTTCAGTTGCGTTGAAAGCAGTCGCCGGCAGAGGCCCGCCACATCGCCTCGGAAAGAGCGCCTCTAAGCGCGCGATGTGAGGCTGGTGCACCTACCCCGTGGAGCGAGCGGTTCAGCGTCGTCGGGAGCCCGCGACGGCTTCCAGTGGCTGGTTTGAAACATGGTGTGGCCGGCAAGCGGCGCTGGCGGCTGTTACGCGCATCGGATCCACGGCTCTCGGTCCGCGCCATGTGGGCGCCCCGGCCATCTGCAGCTGTTGACCGCCACGTATGCCCGGCGCCCACATGCACCTTCCTACGCGCCGTCGCGTCGTGTTCTTACACGTTAGCGACCCAGCATGTTCTAAATTTCCAGGCGCTATCAACCCTGCGGAGCCGCCATGCACGCCCTCTTCGTCACCACCAGCAGCGATCAACTCACTCCCGAACATCCCACCGGCCTGTGGCTGGAGGAGTTTGCGGTGCCATACATAGCCGTCACCGAAGCGGGGATCGATGTCACCGTGGCCTCGCCAAAGGGCGGCGCCGTGCCGCTGGATCCGAAGACTGAACCGAACGAAAAGCAAAGCAAGGACTGGGCGGCGGCTATTCAAGCGCTAAATCACAGCGTCACGCTGGATTCGGTAAAGGATGAGCACTTCGATGCCATCTTCATCCCGGGTGGACACGGGCCGATGGTGGACCTGGCGTACGACGCTACGCTGCACGCCCTGGTGGCCCGCCACGATGCCGCCGGCAAGCTCATCGCTGCCGTCTGCCACGGGCCCGCGGCGCTGGTGAACGCCAGTCGCTCCAGCGGCGAACCGTTCCTGAAGGGTCGGCGCGCCACAAGCTTCACCAACGCTGAAGAACGCTTGGCCGGTCTCAAGGACGTTGTCCCCTTTCTGCTCGAGGACGCGATGAAAGCCAGCGGCGCCGATTTCCATTCGGCGTTGGTACCGATGTTTAGTCACATCGAGCACGATGCCAACTTGCTAACGGGCCAGAACCCGCATTCGAGTGCGGCCTTGGCCAAGGCGATGGTCGAGGCCCTCGGCAAGCGCTGATACGACGCCGCATTGCCGCGGCGCTTGCTTTCGTTTGCGACTTCGAATGCCGCGCCAATCGCGATCCCAACAGGCCGATCGCGCTTTGCACAGTGGGTGGTCTCCGAGGCCCATCTGGAGGTTGCGCTGCTGGCGCGCAAAAGCTCTGAGGTGAAGCGCGGCATTGATGCGACGAGCATGCCGGACAACGAACGCCTTGAGCGCATCAAGCAGCTTGCGGAGCGCATGATCGCGCTCTGGGACGAAAGTAAGGCGGGTCGATTCGAAGATCCGGTGGCTGGTACTCAAGCCCTTTGAGAAGCGGTGATTGCACTCGGGCCAAGGTACGAAGTGATGCTCAGCGAGGCTCATTCGACCCGCGGCGTACGCGTGGCTCGCGGAAATGCTTGGAATCTCGTCCGACGACTGCCACAGTGGCTTGATGGACCTAAAACAGTGCGGAACGGTTACCGACCTCGCTTGGGAACACTTCGGCAGGTTTGAGGCGTAGAGACGTCAGTCGGACGGCAGCTCGAACACCAGCTCGCGTTCGAAGAGGTCGATGGCAGTCGCGGCAACCTTCTTTGTGTCGTAGGTCGAGGGTGAATCATTGATTGCTGGGGCCATCACGCCAAGCGGCTGGAGCAGCGCGTGCCTGTGCGGCGTGAGCTCGCAAGACGGTGCCGGCACCGCACACGGCTGGAAGGCGATGGGGGGCTGGAAGTTCGGCAACACCATCGACGGCTGCCAAGCCGAATATGTGCTGGTGCCTGACGCGATGGCCAACCTGGCGTCGGTGCCCGGTTCGCTCACCGATGAGCAGGTGCTGATGTGCCCCGACATCATGTCGACCGGCTTCAGCGGTGCCGAGAGCGCCGGCGTGCGCATCGGCGACACCGTGGCGGTGTTTGCGCAAGGCCCGATCGGCCTGTGCGCGACCGCGGGCGCCAAGCTCAGCGGTGCCGCGATGGTGATCGGCGTCGACCGACTCGCCAACCGCCTGGCCATCGCCACGAAGATGGGCGCCGACCACGTGATCGATGGCAGCAAGGTCGATGCGGTCGAAGAAATCATGCGCCTCACCAACGGCCGGGGTGTCGACGTGGCGATCGAGGCGCTCGGCACGCAGCAGACCTTCGAGGCTTGCCTGCGCGTGCTGCGCCCGGGGGGACCGCTGTCGAGCCTCGGCGTCTATTCGACTGACCTGACGATCCCGCTTGGGGCCTTCGCCGCCGGGCTGGGCGACCACAAGATCGTCACCACGCTGTGCCCCGGTGGCAAGGAACGCATGCGCAGGCTGATGTCGGTGATCGCGTCGCGGCGGGTTGATTTGGAGGCGATGGTGACGCACCGCTTCAAGCTCGACGACATCGAGGCAGCCTACGAACTCTTCGGCCCAGCGCGACGGCGTACTCAAAGTCGCCATCACGCCCTGAGCGGTTGAGAGCAAAGCCGCCCGATGAGCATCCGACATTTCGATCAGCTTCTCGCGCCCACCCTGCCGGGGTGGTGGTCATCGGCGCCTCCCACCGCCCCGGCAGCGTGGGCGCGACGATCTGTCGCAATCTTCGCGCTGACACGTAGGGGCCACTGACAGATGCTTGTCGAACTGGCGGCAGACATTGCCAAGCTCAGTTTTTTCGTGGCGTGCGGCTATGCGCTCATCAACGCCTTTGCGCGAATCAGGAGGCCCCAATGGAACGCGCCTTTGGCGAAGCGTCGCTTGGCCGTGTTGGGGATGCTGACGTTGAGTGTCGGTGGCATCAAAGTGATCGAGGATGTGGTTGCCAAGGAGTCCGGGCCGGTTGATGAAGCCATTTTGTGGTTCATCCGTGAGCATGTGCCTCCCGCACTGAGCGGTTTTTTCAAGGCGGTCACGCTCAGCGGGTCTGCGATGGTCTTGGTTCCCGCCGCCGGCCTGGCCGCCTTGGCCTTGCTCGTCACTCGGCACCGATTCGAAGCCCTGCTGTTGGCGGCATCGTCGATCACGGCAACGCTCGTGGTCTGGGGATTGAAGGCAATCGTTGGCCGGGCCCGACCTGCCTTGTGGGAGGCGCAGTGGTATTGGGGTTCCAGTTTCCCCAGCGGGCACACGCTGAGCACCGCCGCACTCTCAACAGCTGCCGCGTTGTGCGTGGCGCGGGTCTGGCCCCTAGCCGGGACCCCGGCGATGGCGCTTGCTGTGCTGTGGACTGGACTGGTCGCGATCTCCCGTCTCGTCCTTGGTGTCCACTGGCCGTCGGATGTGCTGGCCGCCATGTGCCTTGGTGCCCTCATTCCCCTGCTCATCAGCGTGGCAACTGACCTGTGGCATCGAAATTCAGTAAGCGAACAGCCAACACATGTTGACCACCGCGGCGGACTGCGCTAGTCAGTCTGAGGAGGCTGGCTTCCAATGATGCGGCAGCAGCGAGTTGATGTCGCTGGCGCGGTGCGTGGGCAGGCGGTCGAGCACGTCCTTGAGGTAGGCGTACGGATCGTGACCGTTGAGCTTGGCCGATTGGATCAAGCTTGTGATCGCGGCCGCGCGTTTGCCGGCGGCGAGCGATCCGGCGAACAACCAGTTCTTGCGCCCGGTCGCAATCACTGGGTCATTCCGCCCATGTCGGGCAGGAAGTTGAAGTCTTCTACCGCTGGCATCCCCTGTACGGTCGTCGCGTCAGGCGTCAGTACAGCGAGCAGCGCGCGAACGGCGAGGTCGTCCACGTAGAGGTCGAACCGGGGATCGTCA
>NZ_JANOCG010000507.1:0-8631 GCF_031412075.1 Rhizobacter sp. | reverse complement strand
AGTACGGCAGACCCAGTTTGCTGAAAAAGTCGAAGGCCACCTCGGCCTTGGCGCGCGCGCCTTGCATCGGGTCGGCCATGTGCTGCCAGGGGCGATCGAAAGTGCCGTCGTAGCCGAACACGTCGAAGCCGTTCCAGCAGTAGGTGTGCCAGTAGCAGGCGGCAAAGCGCAGCTGGTCTTCCATGCGCTTGCCCAGCACCATGCGGTCTTTGTCGTACCAGCGGAAGGCGAGCGGGTTGCTGCTGTTGGGGCCTTCGTAGCGGATGGGTTCGATCTTGCTCAGGTAGCTCACAGTCATCTCCTCAAATGATTCATCAAACCGCAGGTCTCAACTCAAAAGAGGCCGCGCGTGGCGGCATAGAGGCTGCGGAAACGTTGGTAACGCAAAGCCAGGGCTTCGCCGCGTTGGGGGTTTGGGGTGTAGGTGTCGCGCACGGCCGGCATCTGGCAGACCTGGGTTTCGTCGCCGCCATCGGCCAGCCAGGCCAGGCGCGCGGCACCGAGTGCGCCACCGGCCTCGCCGCCATCGAGCGTCACGATCGTGAGGCCCAGCACGTCGGCATGCAGCTGCGCCCAGAAGGCGCTGCGCGCACCACCGCCGACCAGCGCCAGGCGGCCGACTTCGGCACCGGCGGCGCGCAAGGCTTCGAGGCCGTCGCGCATGCCGAAGGCCACGCCTTCGAGCACGGCGTAGCCGAGCGCGCGCGCATCGGTGTCGTGGTCGAGGCCGAAGAACACGCCGCGGGCGCGCGCGTCGTTGTGCGGCGTACGCTCGCCCGACAGGTAGGGCAAGAAGATCGGCGCGGCGCACTGAGCGGCAACACTCAGCGTCTGCGTGCGGGCCAGCAGCGCGGCTTCGTTCTCAGCGTTCACCAGTTGCGTGACCCAGCTCAGGCAGGCTGCTGCCGAGAGCATCACACTCATCTGGTGCCAGCGGCCCGGCACGGCGTGGCAGAAGGCATGCACGGCCGAGGCCGGGTTGGGGCGGAAACGGTCGTTGACGATGAACATCACGCCACTGGTACCCAGCGAGATGAAGCCCTCGCCCGGGCGCACGGCGCCGATGCCGATCGCGCTGGCCGCGTTGTCGCCGCCGCCGCCGGCCACGATCACGTCTTTCGACAAACCCCAGGCAGCCGCCACCTCGGGTGAGAGCGTGCCCGATGAGGCACTGCCCTCCACCAGTTCGGGCATGTGATGCCGCGTCAGCTTCGTCAGCGCGAGCAGTTCGTCTGACCAGTCGCGCCGCGCCACGTCGAGCCAGAGCGTGCCGGCGGCGTCCGACATCTCGCTGGCGAAGCGGCCCGTCATGCACCAGCGCAGGTAATCCTTGGGCAGCAGCACCTTGTCGACACGCGCGAACAGCGCCGGCTCGTGCTTGGCCACCCAGGCCAGCTTGGGCGCGGTGAAGCCGGGCATCGCCAGGTTGCCGGCGAGCTGCGGCAGGGCCGGCAGCGCGGCCATCATCTCCACGCATTCGAGCGCGGAGCGGGTGTCATTCCACAGAATCGCGGGCCGCAGCACCTGCTGCTGCGCGTCGAGCAGCACGGCGCCGTGCATCTGGCCCGACAGGCCGATGGCCCGCACCTCACTCCAGGCCTGCGGCGCCTGGGCGCGCAGCTGCTGCACGGCCTCGCCGGTGGCAGCCCACCAGGCGGCGGGGTCTTGTTCGCTCCAGCCCGGAGCCGGGCGCGACACGCCGAGCTTGACGCCCGCGCTCGCGACGATGCTGCCGCTCGCCGCAGACAGCAGCACCAGCTTGACTTCCGAGGTGCCTAAATCAATGCCCAGGTACATGGGGTCTGCCTTGTCTCCAAAGTCTTCTTGAATTCGTTCGCTCAAGAGCCCGAACTGTAATTAGTTTGTTTGTCGAAGTAAATCAAAAAATGCACTCACTGAACCAGCATTCGTTCATTCGCCTGCGGGAACCGTGGCTTCAAAAACCGTGCTGCCGTCAGCGGTCAGCAGGGTGAGCCGCAAGCTGCCCGCTTCGGCCACGCTGTAGGGCTGGGTAATCTCCAAGGCCGCATTCGCCGCAGGCGTCACCAGCTGCTGCCCCAACAAACGTTCGTTCTGCATCACACGCAGCGTGAGTGGCACGGTGGGGAACAAAAGCATCACCTGCCCGAGCAGCTGCCCCCCAGCAGCGCGCACCCGGGCCACCGCATGGCCGTTGGCGTGCGTGACCTGCGCGAGCCCGAGCGTCGGGGCATAAACCTCGGCCACCCGCACCGATTGGCCAGGCGCGAGTTCGTCAGGGCGAAAGAACTCGGGTGCCGTGCCGGCCCAGAGCTCGATGAAGGGCCGTGCCGGGTCGCGGCTGGTGAGCGGGTCGACGCGCCCGCTCTGTGCACCAAAAGTCCACAGCTTGAACCCCCGCGTGACGCGGTTATCGGCCACGCGGATCAGGCCCTCGCCGTTGGCGTGGTTGATGGCACCCCAGAAGTTGGCGCCGCGCATGTCGGGCGCGGCGTAAAAGATGCCCCACTGCGCCCAGTTGCGAAACCAGCGCAGGCGATCGAAGGCAAAGGTTCCGGGCACCTGGGTCAGGTCTTCGATGGCGGCGGTCTGCGTGCAACGGGGCTCGTTCAAGCACCATGCCGACGACACGAAGCGCACCGGCGCAATGATCTCCACCTCGGGCCCGGCTGCCGGTGCCTCGGGCGGCGAACCCGGTGCGAGGCCCACGTTGGTCCAGTACTCGTAGCGCACCGCGCTGCTACCGGGGTTGCTCACCGTCACCTCGGTATCGAGCGCCGCGCGGCCCGCGTGCAGGCTCACGCGGTAGTCGAGCTGCACGCCGCTCGCGGCGCGGTAGGCCGAGAAGCTCGGCGGGGTGCGCGTGCCCACGGTGTCAACGAAGCGCATGCGCAAGGTAACGAGTTGGGGCGTGGCCTGCTCCACCTCCAGCGACCAGGGCTGGTTCCATGCCTTGCCGTGCTCGGGCCCGAGCGTCGGGAAGATGCCGCCTACGATCTGCAGCCAGTCGTGGTGGAAAGCGCCCTCACCCACCCCATACGGCACCGCCACCGGGTTGCGGTACAGCGCTTCGCGCCCGCTGGTCTTGTTGATGAGCGAAATGATTCGCCCGCCGTACGCCGGCAAAAGCGTGGCACGCAGGTAGCGGTTCTCGATCACCCAGGTCTCGAACACACGCTCGACGATGGCGGAGCCCACGCTGCCTGCCACCAGGCGCCCGCCTGGCGCTTGCTCATGCTCGATCTGGCGCAAGGTGAAGCTGCCGCGGCTCATGCGCACGGTGTCGTCGGTGGCGGGCCGCCAGAGCGGCGTCACCACCTCGGCGGCCATGACGGGGGGCTCGTAGTGCTGCACACGGCGAGGCGGCGGAGGCTCGCCGCCACCGCAGGCCTGCATCGAAGCGGCCAGCAACAGGGTCGAGAGACATGCCGGGAGCTTCATGTTCGCGCCTCCTCGATCAGCGCATCCAGCGCCAGCGCATCTTTCACGAACACGCGGATGCCTTCGGCCAGCTTTTCGGTGGCCATCGCGTCTTCGTTGAGCGCGAACCGAAACTGCGCTTCGTTGAGATGAACGCGCGGTTGAACGTCGTCCGCCGAGGCTTGCAACGCGCGGGCCAGCGGCGCGTTGCAAGCCTGCAGGCCCGCCAGCAGATCGGGGCTGATGGTGAGCAGGTCGCAGCCGGCCAGCGCCTGGATCTGCCCCAGGTTGCGAAAGCTCGCGCCCATCACCTCGGTGGTGATCCCGTGCTGCTTGTAGTAGCGCCAGATGCGGCCGACCGAGATCACGCCCGGGTCACGCGCCCCGGCGTTCGCGGCTTCGTCCCACGCCGCGCCGGCGCTCTTGCGGGCCCAGTCGTAGATGCGGCCGACAAAGGGCGAGATGAGCTGCACGCCCGCATCGGCGCAGGCCACCGCCTGCGAGAAGCCGAACAACAAGGTGAGGTTGGTGCGGATGCCATCACGCTCCAGCACACGCGCGGCGGCAATGCCTTCCCAGGTGGCAGCGATCTTGATCAACACCCGCTCGCGTGGCACGCCCGCCGCCTCATACAAGGCCATCAGCCGACGCGCGCGCTCCACGCTGGCGCCGGTGTTGAAGCTCAGGCGTGCGTCGACTTCGGTGCTCACCCGCCCCGGCACCAGTTTCAGGATCTCGCAGCCGAAGCGCACCAGGAGGGCGTTGGCAATGTCATCCACGCCCGCATGGCGACGGCTGCGCACTGTCTCTTGCAGCAAGGGTGCGTAGCCGGCCTTGCGCACCGCCTTCAACACCAACGATGGGTTGGTGGTGGCATCACGCGGCGCAAAACGAACGATGTCGTGGAAGTCGCCGGTGTCGGCCACCACGGTGGTGAACTGCTTCAGCTGGTCGAGTTGCGTTGTTGGCGAGGCTTGCGTGGCCTGCATGGCCGGTGTCGATGGATATAGTTTGTTTGACATACGATCAAGTTGTTCAAAAGGCCGCCACCGCGGCGGCCTGCAATCAGCCCGTCACCACCTCAGCCACCTGAAGCGGGTACACCCCGGCGCCGGCACGCGACGAAGGCCCGTACGGTCGCAGCAGCGAATGCAGCGCAAAGGCGGCACCGCCCACGGCCGTGGCGAGCTCGCCGTACTTGGCCACCCGCACCGTCGGGCTGGGCAGCCCCGCGGCCTTGGCGAACAGCTCCAGGCGGCCGACCGCCGCATCCAGAAAATGCTCACCGCCCAGGGTCACGGTCTCGCCGCCCAGCACGATGACCTGCGGGTTGAAGGTGGTCCACACGTTTTGCAGCAACACCCCCAGCACATTGCCGGCCACCGCGAAAGCATCGCGCGTCTTGGGGCTGCGTGTGCCCATCTGCGCCTTGAGCGCCATGCGGTCGACTGCGCCGCCCTTTTGCAGGCAGCCGGCGTCGGCAGCGATGGCCTTGAGGCCCACATACGACTCGGCACAACCCAGCCGCCCGCATGAACACTGGCGACCATCGACCACCATCGTGGTGTGGCCGATTTCACCGGCCGAACCCGAGGCGCCGGTGAAGAGCGAGTCATTCAGGATGATCCCCGAGCCCACCCCCACGCCACAGCTCACGTAGACCAGCGGGTCTTCCACCGGCCGCACACCGAACTCGCTCTCGCCTATGGCCGCCAGGTCGGCCTCGTTCTGGTAGTAGACGGGCACCGACGCCAGGCCCGCGGCCGCCATCTCGGCGGCCAGGCGCTTGCCCACCTCCACCTGCCGCCAGCCGATGTTGGGTGCCACCTGCAGCACGCCGGAGACCGGGTCGACAGAGCCCGGCAAGCCCACGCCGATGCCCAACAACTCGGCCGTGCCCTTGGTCACCTTGGCAGCCTGGGCCGTCACCATCTCCACCAATTGGTGGCAAGCGGCGTCGGGGTCTTTGGAGCGCAGTGCGGCCTGGTTCATCTCGAGCACCTCGCCGCGGATCGAGGTGGCCACCACGCGGATGGTGTCGGGGCCCAGCTCGCTGCCGATCAGCACCAGGTGCCGCCCATCCAGGCGCAGCGGCGTGGGCCGGCGGCCCAGCGCACCGGTGGCCAGCGCACCGTCTTCCATCAGCCAGCCTTCGTCGATCAGCTCCTTGGTGATCAGGCTGATGGTCGACTTGGTGAGCCCGCTGCGGTGGGCCAGGTCAACGCGCGAGAGACCCGACTCGTCGCGCAGCAGGCGCAGCAGCGCCATGCGATTGAGGCTCTTGACGAACCGCTGGTCCCCGGTGATGGGTGTTGTTGGCATTCGCTGTAACTCCGCTGACTGTGAAGGGAATTGTCATTGGTTCGACAACCTGCCGAATTGTGCATGCAGAGTCAGCATGGCGTGAAGAGGCGGTAAGAAAACAGGGCCGACCCCAGCGAGGCCGGCCCCGGAAAAAGGCCCCCCAAGGGCCACCAACACGGAACGGGTCTCAGCGGCGGCGCACACGGCGCTTGAGCTTCTCGTCGGCTTCTTTCAACGCCACGTCGATCCCCTTGCCGTCTTCGAGCACGTCGTCGAGCGCGGCACCGATGATCTCGGCCGCCACCGAGTCGTACTTGTCGGGGCGCAGCGGCGGGATCTTGGCTGCCGCATCGGCCCACAGCAGGCGTGCCTTCTGTCCGCCCAGGAATTCGATCGGTTCGTTCAGAAATGCTTTTTCCTGCGCGTCGACGATGGCCGGGTAGGCGCCCATCTTCTTGAACGCAGCGAGCTGCATGTCTTTGTTCGTCGTCATGAACTTGACAAAATCCCAGGCCTCCTTCTTGTGCGCGGCCTTCTTGGGGATGGCGTAGAACGAGCCGCCCCACGAGGCATTCGCACCCTCGGGCAGCGGCGCTGCGCGCCATTGACCCGCGGCCTCGGGGTTGAGCCAGCTCTGCAGGTGACCGGCCAGCCAGGCGCCCATCATCTGCGTGGCCAGGGAGTTGCGGCGAAAGGCTTCGCGCCACTCGTTGCTCCAGGGGCCGATCTTGCCGTCGATGTCGGCCTTGCGTGCCATCACGGCCAGCTCGAAAGCCTTTTTGAAGCGCGGTGTGTTGAGCAGCGAGTTGCCGGCCTTGTCGAAGTACAAGCCCTCGCCCGGCTTCATGTTGGAGCGGATGTAGATGCTGAAGATGTCGCCCGCGCCTGTCACCAGGTAGGCCCCGGTCTTGGCACGGATCACGCGGCCTGCGGTGATGAACGAGTCCCACGACTTGGTGAGCTGCTCCACGCTCACCCCGGCCTTGTCGAGAATGTCCTTGCGGTAGAACAAGGTGCCCGGGCCCACGTCGGCGGGAATGGCCTGCACCGCGCCACTCCCGTCCATGCCCTGCGGGAAGGCAAAGGCATGGAACTGCTTTTGCATCTGCGTGGCGTTGTAGGGTGCGGCCGACAGGTCTTCGAGCCCCTTCGACTCGGCAAACTTGCCGATGTAGGCGATCTCGATGCCCATCACGTCGGGCACGCCGGCACCGGTGGCCAGCGCCGTGGTCATCGCGTTGTGGTGGTCGTTGAACGACAGGCTCACCAGCTTGATGTCAACGTCCGGGCGCAGCTTCTTGTACAGCGGGATGGCAAGCTTGACCGACTCGTCGAAGCTTGGGAAAGATGCGACGGTGATGGTGGTGGCCGCCTGCGCCGCCGAACCGAAGCTCAGGCCGATGGTGGCGGCCATCAGCGCGCGGCGTAGCGGCGAAAAGTGACGATGCCTCATTCGCTCTCTGCCATCTTGAACGGGGCGGGAACCGGCGCGCCGCTCGGTTGCGAGGGCACGTCTTGCACGCGCTTGAGGTAGCCCAGCGAGTTCCAGGTGCCCTTTTCTTCGTATTCGATCTTCAGCCAGCCTTCGGGGGTGAGGCTGAACTGCTGCACCTGGGTCGCCTCGAACTGGCTCATGATTTTGCCGCTGGCGGCATCCCAGCGCGCCTTCATCTTCGGGCGCGCCACCAGCTTGCGCATGATGTTGTAGGCGGGGGTGATCGCCACCGAGTGCGAGTACATGATGTTTTCGGGGTCTTCGAGGTTCTCGAACACCAGGACCACGTTCATCACGCCGTTGTACTGGCCGGCCCAGCGGCCGGCGAACTTCTTCAAGGCGGGTAGCGTCTTGTCGCTGATGGGCGTGACCTTCAGGTCCTTCGGGTAGCGCAGGTCGGCCTTCAGGTCGAAATCGGTCTTGGGCTCGGGGATGCTCTGGGCCCAGCTGCTCATGGTCACCATCGCGGCGCCAAACAGCAGGGCGAGGCTGCGTCGTTTCATGGGAATCTCCTTGTCAATGGAATGCCGGAGGGCGGCGCAGCAGGTGCATCACCCGCTGCGCCTTTGTTGCATCAGAAGCTGACCTGCACGCCAGCTTCCAGCGTAGAGGCCGTTCCCTTGGCCGAGGCGGCGCCATTGTCCGGCGTCGAGTACTTCTTGCTGATGGTGTTGAAGCGGCCGTAGGCCTTCACACCGTTGCCGATGTCGTACTGCGCCCAGAGGTCGAGGTCGGTGCGTGTGATGTTGATGCGCGGGCTGGTGATGCCCGACTCGACGAAGGTGTAGACCGGGGCGCCCCACGGTGCGGCGCCGGTGAAGTCGCCCTTCTCTTTTTCTACACCCACGATGCCGATGAAGTTCCACTGGCCCGTGGGGTAGCTGAGCTTCAGGCGCAGGTCGGTCATGTCGCGCGCGGTGCTGGTGGGTGCGCCCGTGTCGGTGTCAAGCTTGACCTTGCCATTGAAAGCCGAGATGCCCACGCCTACCGGGCCAATGCTGGTGCGCACAAAGCCAGCGGTGGTGCCGCCGTAGGTGAGGCCGGGACCGGTGCGCGGATAGGGTGTGCCCGCCTGCGAATTGCCGGTTCCAAAGCCCAGTCCGACCACCGTGCCCGAGAAGTCATAGGTCACCAGGCCGGTGAAGACATTGCCGTCGCGCGGAGCGGTCTTGTCGCGGTTGCCGCTGTTCACGTTGAGCTGCAGGTCGATGCTCAGGTCACCGATCGCGTGGCCGTAGCGCAGGGCGTTGCCACGGTAATCGGAGGTCATGTAATACGTGCGCTGGTTGCCGTAGTACGGGTCGACGGTCGAACTGTCGTAGATGGCGCGCAGCGGGTTGATGATGTTGCCTGCGGCGATGGTGCCGAACGGTGTGGCCAGGTACACGCGGGCCTCGTCGTTGCAGAAGACGCCGTTGGTGTCGCCGAAGTTG
>NZ_JANOCG010000506.1:0-10426 GCF_031412075.1 Rhizobacter sp. | reverse complement strand
GGCTGGCGCGGCGCATCGGCATCGTTGCGTTGCTCGCTTTTCAGCCGACCCCAGCCATGGTATTGGCCTGCCCAGGCAAGCTGCCCTTGAACGTCGGTGAGTTCCCTGGGCACGCCCACCTGGTCGCAGTGGTAGTAGTAGAGCTTTGGCGCGGTGGCTTTTCCGCCGGCGCGCTTCGCGACCGCCTCGGCCAGCGGCACGAAGCTGTCGGGCTCGTACATGAAGGTGGTTTCGAGGCCTTCACACTGCTCTTGCAGCAGGCGGTCGCGATCCCAGACGAACCACGTGGTGCCCTCGTCATTGCGCTTGGCGATGCGCCGGCCAAAAGCATCGTAGAGGTAGTGGGTGGTACGGGCGCCGAGCGGGCCTGTGGTGGTGGAAGAGGCCAGGCGGTGGTCGTCGTTCCATGCCAGTTGGATCACCGTGCCGGTTGCACTGCGCTTTTCGACCATGCGGCCGTGCGCGTCGTAGCGGTAGCCGAGTCCTTCAAGGCTTGTCACGCGGTTGTCGGTGACCACCGCGGAAGGGCTGTTGGCTGGCACGCGGTTTTCTGCCGGGTCATAGGCAAACCGTTCGTCGTTGAAGCGCGTGAGCCTGTCGGCGGCGTCGTAGGCATAACTGAGCTGCCGGCTGCCTTCGAGCGTCGCTACCAGCCTGCCAGCCGGGTCGTACTGGAACTGGCGATCAATCAGTGCTGGATCATTGCCTAGCGCAGCGCTGGCCTGCTGTTGCAGCAAACGGCCGCCGGCGCCGTAACGCCGGGTGCTGGTCAAGACCCCTTGAGAGCGGCTCAGCTCACGGTGCAATGCATCGCGCTCGAAGTCGGTGACGGGTGCCTGGCCGAGGCTGATCTGGTGGGCATTGCCGCAGCCGTAGTAGAGCGTGTTGATCGCACTGCCATCGGGCAAGGTGGTGCTCAGCTTGTTGCCCAAGGGGTCGAAGGTGTGCGCGACGGTGTAGCTGTGTTCGCCGGCAACCACGTGTTCTTCGATCCGGCGGCCGGCCTTGTCGTAGGCCATGCGCACATTGACGGGCGGGTTCTCGGTGCGAGCAGCGATGCGTTGACCCGCAGCGTCGTATTCAAAGCTGGCGCGAGCGCCTCCTACGCTGGCGCGCATCAGCAGCCGGCCGAGCGGGTCGCGTGCATAGCGGAAAACGATCTGTTCGGGTGTGCCAGGCTGCTCGATGGTTTCGATCAGGTGGCCGGCACGGTTGTACTTGAAGCGTGCCTGGGTGCCATCGAAACGGGTTTCATCGATCAGACGATCAAGCGCGTCGTACCTGAAGGTGTAGCTGGCCTTGTTCTCGTTGACGAGTTCGATCAGTCGGCGCCCGCGGTCGTAGCGGTACTGCACCACGTGCCCCAGTGCGTCGGTCCTCTGTGCCTCCAGGCCATCGGGTTCGTAGCGGAATTCTCTACGGCGGTTGGCGCCTTCAATGATGGCCGTGGGCCGCCCGGCGAGGTCGTTCTCATAACGTTCTTCGGTACCGTCTGCCGAGACTTGGCGAATCAGGTGGCCAGCCGAGTCGTAGTCGAACTGGGTTTGTTCGCCGAGCGCATTGATGCTTGCGATGAGCAGGCCATTGGCATCGTAGGTATAGCGGGTGACGTTGCCCGAGCAGTCGCTGTATTGAGTCAGCTGTCCTTGCTCGCTGTAGGCACGGCGCGTGATGCCGCCATTGGCATTGATCACCGCGACAACCTGGCCGCGCTCGTCGTATTCGAACCTTGTTTCAGCGCCGCAGGGGTCGATCTCCGCCACTCGGTTTCCTCGCGCGTCGTATTCGAACACCGTGGTGCGCTTGAGCGGGTCAATGATGGCCACCAGCACGGGGAGTTCGGGGTGCCATTCGAGGGTGGTGACAGCGCCGTCAGGCGCACGCACTTCAATCGGGTTGCCGCGCTCGTCGAAGCTGGTCTCGGTGACTTGCTCGGCGCGGTCTATCAAGGCGCGTATGTTGCCGTGTCTGTCGAGGCCCAGGCGCGATACCTGTCCGAGCGGGTCGGTGATACCGAGCAGGCGCTTGCCGGCATCGAAGTGGTAGAGCGTGGTGCGGCCGTCCTGGTCGGTGACGGCAGTGTGATTGGCGGCGTAGCTGAAGGACCAACTGCGCCCGACGTTGTCCCAGTGGCGAATCACGCGCGGTTGGGCCATATCGATCGAGTACTCATACTCGGCTTCGAAGGTACCGGCGATCACATGCTTTCGCATCAACCGCTCGGCGGTGTAGTCGAAGCTGCGTACGCATTTGTGGGCGCGATTGAAAACCTGACACAGATCACCACCCGGCCCGGTGAAGTGGTAGCGCACCAGCAACACGCGCTGCACCGCGCCAACACTTTCGCGTAACTCCGTGATCGCGGTGAGACGACCGTCTTCGAAAGCCAGTTCCAGGGCTTGCCCGCCGCTGCAGGTCGCATAGACCAGCCCTTCATCGGTGCGGCTGTGGTCGAGGTGGAGTGTGTTGCCGTTGCGGTCCGTGACGGCGGCCAGCAGATAGACGGCTTGCTTGCGGTCGGTGAACCACTTCGTGAGGCCGTCAGGGCTTGCCAGCCTGTACTGGCCAGCAGCTGTGCGCGACAGCGTGAGCTTGTCTTTGGGTGAGAAGTACGAACCGCCAGGTTCCAGTGAATCGAAAGCGGTACGGCGGCCGAAATGGTCAACGAACTCGATGAGTTCGACCTGGCTGCCACTCGGATCGGCGATGGCTTCGAGCCTGGCTTCGAACGGCGAACCCCAGCCACGCCCGAACCAGCCCACGGCTGCATTGCTTGACAGGTAGTACCGCTGCCATTGCAGGGCCATCGGACCGAAGAGGGTGAAGTCGAGGTCTTCGACGCCCGCGAGCACCTTGGCGCCCAGCACCGGGTTCACCGGGGAACCTATGCTGCACGAAGAACCCACGGGGCATGATTCGGCGGCCCCATCTGGCGGCGCGGGTTGCATGGCGTCCATGTGGGCCATGGGTGGTGAGTTGCCCGGCTGCGACGCATGGTTGTGTGTGGTCAGGTCGAGGTGGCGAACCACGTTCTCACCTTCGATTTTCACGTCCATGGACCATGCGTTGAAGAAGACCTTGCCCGTATTCTTGGAGGTCAGCAGGCCTTTCTTGGGGGCGGCACCGGCTTCGTCGCCAGAGCTTTTCTTGAAGCTCGACTTGTTCTTGAGCATGACCTCCTTGCCCGACACCTTGACCGTAGATGAGCCATCGGTGGTGTCCGATGCCATGCCGGTGTTGGGATAGGGAATGGGCACACCGGGCGGGGTGGCTGGCGTTTGCGGCGGCGTCATGCAGACATCGGGAAAGGCGCAGATCGTCTTGCCACTGCCGGCTTTGCACGACACCTCCATCATGTTGGCGAAGACCTGATTGCTCATTTCAAGTCTCCTGTCCACGACAAGATGGCTGCTGCACGCCGCTCGGCATCATTGCCGGCATGCAGCAAGATCCGCGGCCCTTTCGCGTAGCCTTTGCGGCAAGCCATGAAGGCATTGGCGATCATGGCAGTGCCTGCGGCGGCGCCCACCTCGCCAATTCCTTCGGCCGGGTGCCACAGATCAAACTCGGGCTTGGTTTTGCGCATGCTGCGCGCGAGCGCGAGTGCGGCTTCCTTGAAAAAATATTGCTCGCCAGAGAGGTCGGTGATGCGGAAGTCGGTTTCGTGCATCTCGCATTCAGCTTCTTGCAGGGCCTGCTTGATGGCGGCAGTGAGCCCCTCTGCGCGCATGGGCTCGCCGCTGCTCAACGGCGCAGGCTCCAGCCCGAGCCCCATGCCCACGCACTGGAGTTCGCCGGGCGCGTGCGATGGCCGGCCAACCAGCAATGCTCCGGCCGCTTCGCCGGGCATGAAACCATTCGAGTTGTGCTGGGCCAACAAGCGGCTCCGGTCGCCATAGGCGACGAGCGTGGGCCAGACCAACATGCTGTCAGTGGCCGCGACGAGCACATGCGGCACGCCTTGTTCGTGAATCAGCCGGCGTGCCTGAATCAGTGCCATCAGCGCACTCGGGCGCCCCATGCTGACGATCGCCGAGTGTGTCGGATGGAAGTTGATTCCGAGATGTTTCTCCAGATCGGTGAAGAGGCGATCGTCGAGCCCTTCCAGGCGTCCCGGCCGCTCGCGCTCGGCCACGCACAGCAGCAGCGGTACGCCTCGCTGCCCAGAAGCAGGCAAGGGCTCCAGGCATTCGATGATGGCCAGGGCCGCCATCTGAACCAGGCGGTCCAGGCCGTGAGCGGACGAGGGCAGCGCCACCTGATGCGCCATGATCCACTCGCCATCGACACCCATGAAGCGGCTGGGCGTTGGGTTGGTCACGCTGGCTCTCAGTGCGGCGCAGGTGGTGGGTGTGGTCAGGCCAATGCTGCTCACCAGGCCGGTGTTTTGAATGACGATCTGATCGACGGGCATGGCGTGTTACTCAGGCGGTGATGGCTGAAGGCACGGCAGCATCTGCCACTGGAACGGGAAAGACCGTCTCTTCGCTCTTTTGCCACCACTCGCGGCCCTTCTTGCCCACCTGCACCCTGGCGATCTCGAACATGTTGTGCCGCAGTGGACGAGCGACGCGCCAGGTCAGGCTGAACCGTTGGGCGTCAGGTTCGATCAGCAGCGTGTCGAGGGTGGCGGTGTAGTTCTCACGCGGACCCTTCTTGGGAAATATGGACACCGGTGCCACCAACTGCGGCACCTTGAAGCGGGTCAGCCCCTCGGGGGTCAGGTGGGTGAGGGTGACGTCGGCGCCGCCTTCAAAAAACCCCAGCGGTACCTGTTGATCGGTTGCTGCGGCCTGGAAATACTGTTCGTCGAAATCGGGTGGTAAGAATGGAAAGTGATTTTCCATCCATGCTTCGTCGTAGGTGCCAGCCAAGCTGGCACGTGGGTGCCAGCCGCGACCGACGGGGCCAAATGCCATGGGTCGGTAGTCACCATGGGGATCGACCACGGTGCGACCGGGCTCTTCGATGTTTGGCAAAGGCTTGCCGTCCATCCAAGCCTTTTTCAGTTGCTTGTGAAAGCCGCGGCCTGCGGGGTTGAGCAAGTAGGCCGCGTGCTGTCCTGGGTCATCGTGGAAAAGATCGACACCCCCGAAGGCATGGTCGTATGAAATGGCCTGCTGTAGAAATTGTGCCGGAGAAGTGGCGCGCAAGGTGGTGACGCCGCAATCCCATTGCCGAGGGCCCACCACGGCCACGTGCTTGCTCCAGCTGCCAACGCGCAACCCGCATTCGAGCCGTGTGGTTGGGCGGCCATCGGGTGCATAGGCACTGCCGTTGAGAAGAATGTCGCAGCGTGGCTTCCGCGGTGCGAAATCCACTTCTTGCAACGGGGCAGACAGGCCTGGCTCACCCGTGAATGTATCGGCCACAACGAGAGGTGCTTGCTCCGGGTGAAGCGCAAAATGCCCCGCGGGCTCATTGGCAGCGGGAATGCGAAACGTGCCCTTCACGACGATCACGAGCAGTTCGCGCCCGCTGGGCTCGAGGCTCGTACTGCATGCCGCCATCATGCGGGTCGCGTTAATAAGCTCCATGTGGTGCTGGCCTAGTTGAGTTGCACCGAACCACCCTTGATGCGGTTGACGCCACTCGATCGGCTGGAGATGTAGCGTCCCTGAATGAGCACCTTGCCGGCCTTGGTGAGAGTGATGCTCGCTTCGCCACAACGCAACACCAACTGCTCTTTGGCTGTCACGAACATGCGCTGGCCATCGGTGTCGACTTCCACCTGATTTTCCACTTCAGCCGAGGTCACTCCCCCAAGCGCCCGCAACACGCCCATCACAATGGGTCGCGAGGCGTCGTCGTTCTCGAACATCAGCACAACGGCCCGCCCCACATGCACCCCATGAAGGTCAAGAACGCTTCGTGCACGCAACGCGGCTGAGCCCGGCTGCGATGGATAGATCACAAGAGGAGTCTCGCCGTCGTCCGACAGGCCGACCAATTCGCCGACTGTCACTGACGGTGGCTGCTCGGCACGCGCCGCGACGGATCTCGCCGTCAGCAGGGTTTGCAAGGCATCAGGGACGCTTGTCTCAAGAGCCGTTTGGATCGGGATGGCGACCGCCGCGTGCAGATCTTGTTCATTCATCTCTGTGGCACTCATGAATCTTGTTCAGTTCTGAAGGATCTTCGAGCCCTTCATCACGATGTCGCTGCTGGCCTTGGCGTTGATCTTGCCGGAGCCTTCGATCGTGATGTCTTTGCCCTTGATGGTGATGGTTCCGTCTTTTTTCATTGTGATGCTGGCGCTGCCGGTCGTGAGCGAGATCGAATCCGCCGCGGTGATGACGAGGTTCTTGCCGACGTTGAGCTTGTCGTCTGCACCGACCGAGGTGGTGCGCGCCTTGGCCACCGACGTGGTCTGTGCCCCACCCACCGTCAGGCCTCGGTCTGCCCCGATGGTGTTGTCTTGCTTTGCGCCCACGCTGGTGGATTGCGCTGCGCCAACCGTGATCGATTGATTGGCCCCGACGCTGACCGTCTGTGCCGCACCGACGGTGATGGACTGCGCCGCACCGATTGCCACCTCTTGCGCGGCGCCAATGGCGATGGTCTCGTTGATGCCCACCGTGTGCGTGCGCTGCAGCGCCACCGTCGCCGTTTCACTCTTGCTGACCGTGATGCTGCGGTTGCCGCCGATGGAGATGGTCTCGTTGGCGCCCACCGCCTCCGTGCGGTTCACGGCGATGGTGATGTCTTCGTTGCTGCCAACAGTCTCGGTGCGGTTGCTGCCGATGTCGATGGTCTCGTTGCTGCCGACGCTCTCCGTGCGGTTGACGCCGATCGTGATGGTCTCGTTGTTGTCGACCGTCTCCGTCCGGTCATGCTTCACATGCACCGTTTCATCATGGTCGATCGTCTTCGTGCGGTCGTGCCCGACCGAGTGCGTCTCGTCGTTCTCGACCTCGATGTCCTGGTTCTTCTCAGCATGGATCCAGAGCTGCTCCGCCCCGGCCTTGTCTTCGAAACGGATCGCATTGGCATTGCCGTACCCACCGCCCTTGGACGAACGCGTGAGGATGCCGCTTTGCGTGGCGTTGGCCGGCAAGTCCCACGGCGGCATCTGCTCGGCGTTGTAGACACGGCCGGTGATCAGCGGTTGGTCGGGGTCACCTTCCAGAAAGCCCACCACCACCTCCTGCCCGATGCGCGGGATGTGAATGGCACCGAAGTTCTTGCCGGCCCAGGGGTGCGACACACGCACCCAGCAGGAGCTCTTGTCGTTCTTTTTCCCGTAACGGTCCCAGTGGAACTGCACCTTCACGCGGCCGTATTTGTCGGTGAAGATCTCTTCGCCGCCGGGGCCCACCACCATGGCCGTCTGCGGGCCGTGCACCACCGGCTTGCGGGTGCGGCGCTCGGGGCGGAACTGCTGGTCTGACGGGATGGCGGTGAAGTCGCAACGCAAGGCGCTGCTGGCGGTCGAGCCCGATTCGGTGGCGTCGGTCTGCGCGTGCAGGCTGATGCCGGTGATGAGGTACTCGATGTTCTGATCTTCGCGCGGGTGGTTGGTCAGCGACAGCAAGCGGCCCACTTCGATGCCGTGACCGTTGGAGTCGCCCTGCAGCACCATCGCGCGGGTGTGCATCTCGTCGACACGGTCTTCAGAAAATTGGGTGCCGTCAGCGGCCTGGGTGTAGTCGCCCTGGTAATCGAATACCTCGTAGTCAGACAGCTCGTGCTTGCGTGCCTTGGTCTTGTCAACCTTGAGGTCGGTGGACGGGCGCTCGAAGTCGTAGCTGCGCAAGGTGACCTGACCCGGGATGACCGAGCTCGAAAAGCGCCAGGCCGACACCAGCTCCTGGTCGGGTGGCGCGTCGGAGCCGCCTTCGTAGAAAGGCAGTGACTCGCAGGTGGGCGACGCGTCGTGCGCGCTTTGGGAGTCGACCAGCACCAGCTTGTGTTCGCCAT
Organism: Rhizobacter sp.; assembly: GCF_031412075.1. Classification (GTDB taxonomy): domain Bacteria; phylum Pseudomonadota; class Gammaproteobacteria; order Burkholderiales; family Burkholderiaceae_C; genus Rhizobacter. The sequence goes on along the minus strand of NZ_JANOCG010000506.1, from coordinate 2,506 downwards.
CGGCGTGCTCGAAGTACCAGTAGATGCCTTCGTGCTCGAGCAGGCGCGCCACGAAGTCGAAGTCGCTCTCGCGGTATTGCACGCAATAGGTCCACTTGCGGTAGCTGCGAAAGAGCTTGAATTCGAAGTTGGCGACGCTGTGGTCGTCGAACACCTTCTTGACGATGTCGGGCACCGTCATCTCTTGAAAGATGCGGCAGTCGAAAGTTTGCTTGAGGAACCACAGCCACGGCCGCACGATGGCCTGGTAGGTGTAGTCACTGCCGCGGTGGCCGGTCTGCGAAAAGCGCGTCACGTAGCCGTGCAGGTAGCGCTTGGCGTCGTCGCGCAACTCCATGGTCACGGTAACGGGCTGGCCGAGCAGGTCGCCCGGGTGCAGGCTTTCCTTGCGGCTCACCATGTTCAGGCGCGCTTCGCCGAGCGTGCTCAGGCCTTGCGTCATGCTGATCGACGCAAAGCGCAGATCTTCGGCGGGCAAGGGCGAGGTGAGGCTGATCGGTTGCGGCATACGTGAGAACCAGTGGCTGCGCATGACTCATGCAGTGGGGCGAACAATAGGCCCGGCCCTCGAGGCGGTAAAGCGACCAAAGTCAATGCCGGGCAGGCCGGGGCGCCACTAAGCTGTAAGCAGCAGTCGCCAAGGGCCGCTTTTTTTGCGCGGGCGAAACGGAGGGTTCAACCCATGCTGGTATGTGTCGATGGAACGGGAGCTTCAGACAGGGCGGAGTACGCGCGCATCTTTGCGCGCAGTTTCGTGAACCGGGTCAAGAACGAGCACTTGCGCGCGCACCCTCACCCCGATCCGCCGCCCATCCACCATCGCGGCCCGGGCGCCGACTTCACGGACGGTGTGATGGGCGGGTTCGGTGGCGAGCACCATGTCGACCCGGAGTTCATCGTCCAGGAGATCATTGAGGTTCGGCGCCGCATCAACGACGATGTGGATGCCATTCCTGCCTGGTCCCTGGGCACGCCGGCCTCGACCTGGTCGCCCGAAGAGACGGCCCAGTTGCAGCTCATCGAGCAACGGCGCCAGCTCTTCATGGTGGGCCACAGCCGGGGTGCTGCCATCGTCATCCATGCGGCACGCCTGCTCATCCGCCATGGCATCACGGTGGACGCCATGTTCCTGTTTGACGCGGTGGCTCGCAACATGTCTCTGGACGCCGAGGTCATCCCGTCCAACGTGCGCTGCTGTTATCACGCCATGCGAGACCCGGCCGGCAACAGCCGCGGTTCATTCGGCAACTGCGGCACGTCAGCAGAGCTGCCAGTGGACTTACAACCCCGGCCCATGCGCCGCTTCTTCACCACGCATGGCGCCATGGGCGGCACTCCCTGGGGGCGCGACCCCGATCACATGTCGAGCTCCGGCACCTTCATCGCCGAAGGCGACCCGATGGGTTCCACCGTCATCACGCCCGAAGCCGAGCTGCGTGGCATGAACGAAGTTGAAAACTGGATGTGGCCGCACCTGCGGCGCCACGGCGTGGTGCCGTGATCAGCGCAGTCGCGCCGCCACCAGCCAGCCGATCACCGGCTTGCCGGCTTCGGAGCGCAGCTGCTCCTGGCGCAGCACCAGCTCTTGCAGGCCTGCGGCGGCCAGCGCGGCGCTCAGATAGTCACGCTGATGGGCGTAGCGCCCGTGCGGTTGCAGGTGGTAGGACTGACCGTCTTGGGCCAGCCAGGCTTCGACCGTGAACACCAGATGCCCGTTTGGTCGCAGGGCCTGCGCCGCAACCTGCAAGGCCTCGCCCAGCTCGCCGAAGTAGCACAGCGTGTCGGCGCAGATGAGCGCGTCCCAGCGCGCCGGGTGGGCGCGCATGTGCGCCACCAGCTCGGCGTGGTGCAGGTCGTCGTAGACGTGGCGGCGCTCGGCCTTGTCGAGCATGCCTTGCGACAGGTCACAGCCGCTCAGGTCGCGCGCCCAGTCGCGCACCATCGGCCCGCACAGGCCGGTGCCGCAGCCCAGGTCGTGGATGTCGAACTGCCGCGCCGGCGGCGGCAGCAGCTCGCGCAGCAGATCGGCGACCAATTGCGGCGCGCGGTAGCCCAATGCCGAGAGGTTGGCATCGAAGGTGGCGGCGAAGGCGTCGAAGGTGCGCTCCACATAGGCGTCGCTCGCGCGCTCGGGCACCGCGCCGCCGGAGCAGGCGGCCAGGTGATGCTTGATCACCGGGTTGTCGGGGTCGGTGGCCAGCCATTCGCGGTAAAGCTGGGCGGCCTCGTCGAGCCGGCCCAGTTGCACCAGCGCCTTGGGCACCGCGTTGCGCGCCTGCAGGTGGCGCGGCCACAGCACGATGGCGCGGCTGTGGGCGGTCAGGCCTTCGTCGACACGGCCTTGCTCCAGCAGCGTGAGCGACAGGTTGTACCAGGCTTGGGCGAATTCGGGGTTCACCTCGAGCGCCTTGCGGCACAGCGCCTCCGACTCGGCGTGTTCGCCGCGCTTGCGCAGCATGGTGGCCAGGTTGTTGAGCGCGTCGATGTTGTCGGGCTTGAGCGCGAG
>NZ_JANOCG010000505.1:0-9132 GCF_031412075.1 Rhizobacter sp. | reverse complement strand
TGCTGTCGCGCAGCAGCTCGAGCAGGCTTTCACGGCGGCCCTGGCTCTCGGCCATGATCAACACGCGGTGCTGGGTGGTGCCCACGTGCAGCTGCAGCTTCTTCAGCGGCTCGGGGGCGCCACGGTCGACGCTCAGGTCGGGCAGGGGGCGGGCCCACTCGACCGGCTCCTTGCCGCGCACCACCAGCGTGGCGTGGGCATTGGCGAGCGTGAAAAAGTCTTCGGGCCGCAGGAACAGGTCTTCGGGCGGCAGGATGGGCCGCTCGCGGTCGTGCTGCAAGAAGCGGTGACGCTCGCGGGTGTCGGTCCAGAAGCGTTTCAGCGCATCGTCGATGTCGCCGTGCAAGACAACGGCTGCGCCCCCGTTCCGTTCGGGCTGAGCTTGTCGAAGCCTGCCCTGAGCTGTGTCGAAAGGCCCTTCGACAGGCTCAGGGCGAACGGAGATGGGCGAAAGGTACTCAAAGATCGTCGCCGTGCCGTCGAAGAAGAGCGGCAGGTAGTACTCGATGCCGGCGGTGGCGATGCCGCTGCCGATGTCTTTGTACAAGCGCACCTTGGTCGGGTCGCCTTCCATCTTTTCGCGCCAGCGGGCACGAAAGGCGGCGCGCGCCTCGTCGTCCATCGGGAACTCGCGACCGGGCAGCAAGCGCACCTCGGGCACGGGGTAGAGGCTGCGCTGGCTGTCGGGGTCGAAGGTGCGGATGCTGTCGACTTCGTCGCCAAACAGATCGACGCGGTAGGGCACCAGCGAGCCCATCGGGAAGAGGTCGATCAGGCCGCCACGCACCGCGTATTCGCCGGGTGACACCACCTGGCTCACATGCGTGTAGCCGGCGAGCGTGAGCTGGGCCTTCAGCGCCGCTTCGTTGAGCTTGGCCTTCTGTTTGAAGTGGAAGGTGTAGCCCGCCAGGAAGCTCGGCGGTGCCAATCGCACCAGCGCCGTGGAGGCCGGCATCAAGACCACGTCGACCTCGCCCTGCTGCACCCGCCAGAGTGTGGCCAGGCGCTCGGAGATCAGGTCCTGGTGCGGCGAGAAGGTGTCGTAGGGCAGGGTTTCCCAGTCGGGGAACACGGCCACACGCAAATCGGGTGCGAAGAACTGCAACTCACCTTCGAGCCGCTGCGTGTCGGCGGGCTCGGCGCTGATGATGGCGGTGAGCTGGCCTTGTGCTTTTTGTGCCTGGGCGAAGCGCGCCAGCAGCAGGGCGTCGGCCGAACCAAGCGGCCGCGGCAGGGTGAAGCGTTTACCGGGAGCGAGGGCGGGCAACTGCATGGGAACCAGACAAAATCAAATCGCCCCGCTGAGGCGTTTTCCTCCGGGGCGATGAACTGGGCGAATTATAGAATTCGCCCCTCTTTGCCCGCTTGATGACCACAACATCTCCCCCTCACCTCTACGCCTTGGTGCCCTGCGCGGGCGTCGGTGAGCGTGCGGGGGCCGATGGGCCCAAGCAGTACGCGCCACTGGCGGGTCGCAGCCTGGTGTCGCACACCTTGTTGGCCTTGGCCGAGGTGAAGCGCCTTCGGCAGACGCTGGTGGTGCTGAGCCCGCGAGACACGGTTTTCGAATCGCACACAGCCGGGTTCACCGGCTGGGTGGCGCGTGTGGGGGGTGAGAGCCGCGCTGCGTCGGTCGCTAGTGGATTGGCCGAGTTGTTGCGCCGCGGTGCGCAGCCCCACGACTGGGTGCTGGTTCACGACGCCGCGCGTTGTTTGCTGCGGGCCGTTTGGGTCGATGCCTTGATCGACGCTTGCTTGAACGATGAGGTGGGTGGCCTGTTGGCCTTGCCCCTGGCCGACACCATGAAGCAGGAATCCGCCGGCCGCGTGGTGGCCACCGTCGAGCGCGCCCACAAGTGGCAGGCGCAAACGCCGCAGATGTTTCGCCTCGGCGAGCTGCAGCGCGCCTTGGCGAGCGCGGGCGCCGTCACCGACGAAGCCAGTGCCATCGAGGCCACCGGCCGTGCGCCCAAGCTGGTGCCGGGTTCATTCGAAAATTTCAAGGTCACCTACCCCAGCGACTTTGCGCTGGCCGAACGCCTGTTGAGGACACGCCCATGACGCTCAAACCGCAAGTGCCACGCTGGCGCATTGGCGAGGGCTGGGACACGCATGCCCTGGTCGCCGGGCGCAAGCTCATCCTGGGTGGGGTGGAGATTCCCCACACGCATGGCCTCAAGGGGCATTCGGATGCCGTCGCGCTGTGCCATGCGATCACCGATGCGCTCTTTGGGGCCGCAGCGATGGGCGACATCGGCCGCCATTTCCCAGACACCGACCCGCAGTTCCAGGGCGCCAACTCGCTGGCCTTGCTGACCGAAGCGGGCCGTCGTGTGAAGGCCGCCGGCTGGATCATCGGCAACGTGGACAGCACCATCATCGCCCAGGCGCCAAAGATGGCGCCGCACATTCAACCCATGCGCCAGCGCATCGGCATCGCACTGGGCATCCCGGTGGAGCAGGTGAACGTGAAGGCCAAGACGGCTGAGAACATGGGGCCGGTGGGGCGCCTCGAATCGATTGAAGCGCGGGCGGTGTGTTTGCTGGTGAAGGCTTGAGCTGACTCGACCGTCTTTTCAACGCAAAGGCGCAAAGGTCGCCAAGAACGCAAAGGAAAGCATTGTCTTTCTTGGCGACCTTTGCGTTCTTTGCGCCTTCGCGGTGAGAAAACCCTGCCTGTGCTCCGCAGAGAGTCAAGGCGCCTTTTTCAGCCGCACATGCGCCACCAGCCCACCGTCCATCGCATTGGCGAGCTCAAAGCTGCCACCCATGCGCTGCACTGATTTTTCGACGATGGCCAGGCCGAGGCCAGCACCCGTCGCCGCCGTGCGCGCCGCGTCGCCGCGGAAGAAGGGCGTGGTCAGCTGCTTGATCTTCTCGGGCGCCACACCCTGGCCATAGTCGCGCACGCTCAGAATCACCCACGGCCCGGTGCGCGCATAACTCACCTGCACGCGCGCAATGCCGGTGTCGGTGGAGCGGCCGTAACGCCGCGCGTTTTCAAACAGGTTCTGGAACACCCGGCCGAGCTCGACCTCGTCGGCCATGACCTTGGTGTCGATCGCCACGCGCGAGCTGATGCGAATCTGCGAGGGATCACGAAAGCCCTGCATCTCGCGCTCGACCAGGCTGCTCACGTGCACCGGCACGAGCTTCGTTTCGCCAGGCCGCGCGTAATCCATGAATTTGTCGATGATGGCGTCGAGCTGGTCGATGTCGAGCGCCATGTTTTTCTTGGCTTCTTCGTCGTGCACGCTCATCTCGGCTTCGAGACGCAGGCGGGCGAGCGGCGTGCGCAGGTCGTGAGAGATGCCGGCCAGCATCACCGCGCGGTCTTCTTCCACCTTGGCCAGCTCGCGGGCCATGCGGTTGAAGCCCATGTTGACCTGGCGGATCTCGCTGGTGAGCGTGTTCTCGTCCAGCTGCGATTCGTACTCTCCATCGCGGATGCGGCTGGCGGCGAACGACAGGTCGCGCAGCGGTTGGTTGATGAGGCGCGCAATGGCGGCCGAGCCGAACACGGTGGCGAGCAGGGCAATGGTCACCCACAACAACCAGCTGCTGCCCGCCATCGGCCGCACCCGGGTCGGGTCGGCCTGCAGCCAGTAAGCGTCTTTTTCGACCGTGAAGCCGACCCACAGCCCGCTGATGCCATTCACCGCTGACGCGACCACGGTGTCGGCGCCCAGCCGCGAATGCAGCTCCTGGCTGATGGCCTTGGAAAAGCGGTCCGACTCGAAAGGCTCCCATTTGTCGCCTGGCTCACGCGGCAGCACCTTGACCGCGTCCTGGTTCGACATGGTCTTGACGAGCGTGATGCGGTTGATGTCGTCGGCGTATTTCATCGCCGCCCGCGACAGGTTCACCAGGCTGGCGATCTGCTGCGCCGACTGCACGGCGCGCGGCTCGAACTCGAGCGCCCGGAAAGTCTGCACCCAGGCGAACACGCCACCCACCAGCAGAATGGCGAGCAGGAAAAACGTGCGCCAGAAGAGGCTGAGTGCGACGGTCTTGCGTGGCATGGCAAGGGGCTGGGGGTCGGGCACCGTCGGAGCGAAAAAGGGCCCCTTCTTGGGGCCCTGGCGCGGTTTCTGTCGATCAGGCCGCGCCATCGGGGACGAACACGTAGCCCACGCCCCACACGGTCTGGATGTAGCGCGGCTGGGCCGGGTCGGGCTCGATCATCTTGCGCAGCCGGGAGATCTGAACGTCGAGGCTGCGGTCGAAGGGCTCGAATTCGCGGCCGCGTGCGAGCTGGGCCAGCTTGTCGCGCGAGAGCGGCTGGCGCGGGTGGCGCACCAGCGCCTTGAGCATCGAGAACTCGCCGGTGGTCAGCGCGATCTGCTCGCCGTCTTTCGACAGGCGGCGCAGCGCGAGGTCGAATTCGAACGGGCCGAAGGTCACGGTCTGTGCGTCTTTGGCAGGCGCACCAGGCGCTTCCATCGCGGGGCGACGGCGCAACACGGCGTGGATGCGCGCCAGCAGCTCGCGCGGGTTGAACGGCTTGGGCAAGTAGTCGTCGGCGCCGACTTCGAGGCCGACGATGCGGTCCACGTCTTCGACCTTGGCGGTGAGCATGATGATGGGCGTCACGTCGTTCGCGGCGCGCAGCCGGCGGCATATCGACAAGCCGTCTTCGCCCGGCAGCATCAGGTCGAGCACGATCAGGTCGACCGTCTCGCGGGTGAGCACGCGGTTGAGCGCTTTCGAGTCTTCGGCCAGCAGCACCTCGAAGCCTTCTTGCGTGAGATAGCGGCGCAGCAGGTCGCGGATGCGGGCGTCGTCGTCGACCACGACGATGCGGTCGGGGCGGGCGTTGGTGTTTGGCGTCATGGCTGGCCTTCCGTCATTTGTAACAGCGGGCATTGTGCGCAGGTTCACAGGCCGTTTTGGTTGGCCTTGACCACTTGTTACAAATCTATGACAGGGGCGCCAAAGCGCCAAGTGAAGCTTTGTGAAGTCCATGGTGGCGTGTCGGCGCGGCCGCATGATGGCTCGTTGAGCGGGCATCTCACTCCCGCCATGGCGAGGCGCCCATGAAACCTTCAATCCCTTCGCAGCTGACTGCGGCCGACGCGCGGCACCTGTTGTCACGCACCGGCTTTATGCCGTCGCCCGTTGAGCTGCAGCCCTGGGTCGGCCTGTCTGCCGAGGCCGCGGTGGACAAGCTGCTCGCCGCCGCGCAGCTTGCCAAACCTCTGAACCCGGCACCGGCGTTCACGCGTGAGGCCCTGCGCACGCCCTATGGCCGCCTGGCCGATGACGAGGCGCGCAAGGCGGCACGCCAGCAGTCGCGTGCCGACACCATCGCGCTCGCGGCCTGGTGGCTGCAAGAGATGCGCGACACCCCCACGCCGCTGGCCGAGCGTTTGGTGCTGTTCTGGCACAACCACTTCGCCACCTCGGCGCAGAAGGTGCAGCAGGCGCAGGGCATGTACATCCAGCACCAGCTGCTGCGCCAACACGCGCTGGGTTCGTTTCGCGAGCTGCTGCAGGGCGTGGCGCGTGACCCAGCAATGCTGATTTACCTCGATGGAGCCGCGAATCGCGCGCAAGCACCGAACGAAAACTTTGCGCGTGAGGTGATGGAGTTGTTCACCCTGGGTGAGGGCCAGTACAACGAGCGTGACATCAAGGAGGCCGCGCGTGCCTTCTCCGGCTGGTCGGTCGACCGCGAGACCTGGCGCGCGCAGCTGCGGCCACGCCAGCACGACGACGGTGAGAAAACACTGTTTGGCCGCAGCGCCCGCTTCGACACCACCAGCGCGCTCGACGCCATGATGGAGCAGCCGGCCGCCGCCCGTTTCATCACCACCAAGCTGTGGCGCGAGTTTGTGTCGCCCACGCCCAACGCCGCGAGCGTCGATCGCATCGCCCAGCGTTTTCGCGCCAGCGGCTGGCGCACCGACGTGGCCTTGCGCGAGCTGCTGTTGAGCGACGCCTTCTGGGCTGATGACTCACGCGCGTCGCTGATCAAATCGCCGGTGGAGCTGGCGGTGGGCACGCTGCGGCAGTTCGACATTCAGCTCGACAGCACCTTGCCGCTGGTGGCGGTGACCTCGCGCCTGGGGCAGATGCTGTTCCTGCCGCCCAACGTGAAGGGTTGGCCGGGCTACACCGACTGGATCAACAGCACCAGCCTCCTGAACCGCAAGCGCTTCACCGAGCGCCTGTTTCGCGGCTTGGACATGAACATGAACAGCATGGGCGGCGGCCGTGGGGTCGACATGCGCTTCGATGCCGAAGCCTGGCTCAAGCCGATGGGCGCCTGGCCCGACCGTGAGCCCGATGCGGCCTCGCAAGCGCGCATCGTCGAAGCCGTATTGGCCACGCCGGCCGTGAACCCGGTGCCCGCCGGCACAGTGGGCTTGCAGTACCTGCGGGCGTTGAGCCTCGACCCCGCCTTTCAGCTCAAGTGAGGAGCCTCGCCATGATCGACAGACGCCAAATATTGAGCCTGAGCGGCCTCGCCTTGCCCGGAGTGCCCAGCCTCGCGTGGGCACAACGGGCTGCCTCTGCGGCCGACCGCATGCTGGTGCTGGTGGAGCTGAAGGGCGGCAACGACGGGCTCAACACCGTCGTGCCCTATTCACACCCCGCCTACGCGCAACTGAGGCCCACCCTCGGCCTCAAACCCGACGAGGTGCTGAAGCTCGATGCGGCGATCGGCTTGCATCCCTCGCTTGCGCCTCTGCTGCCGCTGTTTGAAAAACGCGAGATGGCCATCTTGCTGGGCCTGGGCTACCCGCAGCCCAACCTGTCGCACTTTCGCTCGATCGAGATCTGGGACACCGCGTCGCGTTCGACCGAGTACCTCGACGAAGGCTGGGTGGCCCGCGCCATGTCGGCCGGCCTGCGCAATGCGGCCCGCTTCACCACCGAGGGCGTGGCCGTGGGCAGCGCCGGGCTGGGTGCACTGAGCGGCGCGAGGGCGGTGTCGCTCACCAACACCGAGGCCTTCGTGAATCAGGCGCGTCTGGTCACGCCCACCAGCGTGCGCGGCAATGCGGCGCTGGAGCATGTGTTGCGGGTGGAGGCTGGCGTGCTGCAGGCCGCCGAAGGTTTGCGCAACCCCGGCGGAGCACCACTCAACACCGAGTTCCCAGCGCACGGCTTCGGCCAGGCGGTGCGTGCCACCTGCCAGATCGTGGCGGGGCAGAAAGGCCGGGGCGGTGTGCCGGTGTTCCATCTCACGCACGGCAGCTTCGACACCCACCGTGGGCAGCTCGGAACCCACGCCACGCTGCTGAAGCAACTCGCCGAGGGCTTGGTGGCCTTGCGTGCGGGCCTGGTGGAAATCGGAGCTTGGGAGCGCACGCTCGTCGTCACTTATTCCGAATTTGGCCGGCGTGCGCGGCAAAACCAGAGCGGCGGCACCGACCACGGCACGGCCGCGCCGCACTTCGCCCTGGGTGGTTCGGTGCGTGGCGGTGTGGTCGGCACCATGCCCGATCTGGAGCGCCTGGATGCCACACAGAACCTGGTGCATACCGCCGACTTTCGCCAGCTCTATGCGACCATCGCCCGCCGTTGGTGGGGTCTTGACCCCGAGCCCGTGGTGCGCGGGCAATTCGACCTGCTTCCCTTTTTGACTGCCTGAGGATTCCCTGATGAAAAACAAGATTGCCCTGCTCACCTTGCTCGCCTCGACCTCGGTGTGGGCTGCTGACCCACCGCCGCAAAACGTGATCGGCCTGTCGTCCAGCGCCAGCGTCGAGGTGACGAAAGACCTGCTCAGCGTCACGCTGAGCGCCACGAGAGACGGCACCGATGCAGCCAGCGTGCAATCGGCCCTGAAACAGGCGCTCGACGCTGCCTTGGCCGAAGCCAAGAGGGCCGCCAAGCCGGGCCAGATCGATGTTCAGACCGGCAACTTTTCGCTTTTCCCGCGCTACTCGCCCAAGGGCGGCATCACCGGCTGGCAAGGCACGGCCGAGCTGGGCATCGAAGGGCGTGACATCCCCGGCATCGCCAAGCTCACCGGTCGCATCACCACGATGACGATTGCCCGCGTGGGCTCGGGTCTTTCGAAAGAACAGCGCGAGAAGGTCGAGAGCGCGGTGGCCGCCGAGGCCATTGCCAGCTACCGCGCCAAGGCCACCGACTACGCCAAACAGTTCGGCTTTAGCAGCTACACCGTGCGTGAGGTCAATGTGAACAGCAACGAGCCGATGAGCTACAGCCCGGCGCCCATGGTTCGCATGAATGCGAAGTCAGCCGACGCCTCGGAGAGCCTGCCGGTGGAGCTGGGCAAGGGCACCGTCACGGTCACCGTGAACGGCACCGTCCAAATGACCAAGTAGAGCGAGCGCAGCAAGCGACCGATCAAGCCACCGCCGTGGAACCGGCTTTGCCGGGCCACTGGCGGGCGCCCCTTGGGGGCAGGAGCGAAGCGACTGGGGGGCTTGTTACTGCGCGACCCAGCCGCCGTCGACGTTCCAGGCCACGCCTCGGATGTTGGCGCCGGCAGGCGAGCACATGAAGACGGCCAGCTCGCCCAGTTGTTCGGGCGTGACGAACTCAAGCGACGGCTGTTTCTCGCTGAGCAGATCAATCTTGGCTTTATCAACCGTGATGCCCTCGCGCGCCGCACGGTCGTCGATCTGCTTTTGCACCAGCGGCGTGAGCACCCAGCCCGGGCAGATGGCGTTGGACGTGATGCCGGTGGTGGCCGTCTCCAGCGCGATCGACTTGGTGAAGCCGACGATGCCGTGCTTGGCCGCCACGTAGGCCGATTTCTGCGCCGAGGCCACCAGGCCGTGGGCCGAAGCGATGTTGATGATGCGGCCCCAGTTTTTCTGGCGCATGGACGGGATGGCCAGGCGCGTGGTGTGGAATGCGGAGCTCAAGTTGATGGCGATGATGGCGTCCCACTTGGCTACCGGAAAGTCTTCCACCTTGGCCACGTGCTGGATGCCGGCGTTGTTGACCAGGATGTCGACGCCGCCGAACTCTTTCTCGGCGTAGGCCATCATGGCCTCGATCTCGGCCGGCTTGCTCATGTCGGCCCCGTGGTAGCCGGCCTTCACGCCGAGCGCGGCAACCTCGGCACGCGCAGGCTCGTGGTCACCGAACCCGTTCAAGATGACATCAGCCCCCTGGCGGGCCAGGCACAGCGCCACACCCAGGCCG
>NZ_JANOCG010000504.1:0-2217 GCF_031412075.1 Rhizobacter sp. | reverse complement strand
CGAAGAAGGCTGCTTCGGCTGCCTGAGCGTTTTCGCTCCGCGTGAAAAACCCGGCCTCGGCCGGGTTTTTTTACGCCTTCGATTCGGTCGATGACATCGATCGATTCAGCCTGGCTTCACGCACGTCGGCGTGGTGCGGCGGGCTCAGCGAGCTCACCGGGTTGCGTGACGATCGGGCTGAGCCCCGCGAAGGGTCGGCCCATGGCAATGCGCATCCACTTGCGCTGCTCCCACGTCTGCGGGCCCTCGAGTGGCCACTGCTCGATGCGCGGCGCCAGTTCGGCGCGCGGCAGGCGGGCATACAACGGCGTGCCGGGTCGCAGCAGCCACAGGCTGCGACGCAGGCGCGTCGGCAGCGAGGCCTTGTGTTCCGGCACCCAGTAGATGCACTGCTTCTCGGCCCAGAAGCTCAGGCGCTCGAAGTTCACACGGCCGGCAAAGCCGGTGTCGGCGGGCAGCAAGATGTGCTCGTCGGGCAACTCGACCACGGCAAACAGCAGGTCGCCGGGCTTGTCGCCCATGCCACGGTGCACAAAGATCACGCGCTCGATCTGCGCGGCAACAAAACGATCGACCTCCACGTCGTTGCGAAACACGACGACGTCCGGGCCTTGCCAAGCGGTGTGCCAGGGGGTACTCATGTGACTTTCTCCACAGTTTGAGCCGAAGGTACACGGTTTTAGCGCAGGAGCCACCTTCAGCGCGACAACCTGCAAGCGGCAGGGGCTTTTAAACCCCCTGGGGAAACACCTTGTGACAGTTCGCGAGCTCAGTAGAGGTCGCCGGAACGCAGCAAGGTGGTGCCGGCTTTCGGGTCGGCCAGGGCGCGCAACAGGGCCTGGGCCACCTGTGTATCGGCAATCGGGCGCACGCTCCTGGGCAGCCAACTCAGCAGACGGCCACCCCAGACCTCACCGGCACGCACCGGCTGGCCGAGCGTGCTGCGGTCGCCGAGCAGGAGCGACGGCTGCACGATGACCACCGAGTTGTAGCCGAGGGCACTCACCGCACTCTGCATCTCGCCTTTGACGCGGTTGTAGAAAACACGCGAGTTCGCATCCGCCCCCAAGGCCGACACCACCGCAAGCCGTGTGGCACCTGCGGCCTTGGCAGCGCGGGCGGTGTTCACCACCGCATCGAAGTCGACCTGCCGGAACGCGGCCTGCGAGCCGGCCACCTTGATGGTGGTGCCCAAGGTGATAAACACATCATCGACGCGTGGCAGCGTCTGCAGGGCCTGGAAGTCGACCACGTGCACCTGCAGCTTGGCCCGCTCGGCCGGTGCAGGGCGACGCAGCAGCGCATGCACCTGGGCGTAGCGCGGGGACGCGAGCAGCAGCGGCAGCAGCGCCCGGCCGATGAGGCCGGTGCTGCCCGCCAGGAGTGCAACGCGAGGAGCGATGGATTCAGCGGCCATGCGGGCCACTGTACTCAGCGCTTCGGCGTGGTCAAACGCGGCATTGGCTTGCCACCATCGCGGCGCGGCTCGGGGCGCGGGCCCTGCGGTCGTGCTGCGGGTTGTGCGGCGCGTGCCGGGGCTTGGCCATCACGCGACGGCGCACGCGGCGCCGAGCGCGAATCATTGCTGCGCGAATCGTTGCGGCCACCACGACCACCGCCGCCACCGCTGCTGTTGCCACCTCGTCCGCCGCCGCCACCGCCACCACCTGCACGGTGGCCACCACGGCTGGCGCCTTCGCCGATCGTCATGCGGCCCAGCACGATGGGCTCGGGGCGTTCGTTGGGGCTCGGCTCGAAGCCGGGGACGGTCTCTTTCGGGATCTCGCGCTTGATCAGCTTTTCGATGTCGCGCAGGAAGCCGTTTTCGTCCACGCACACCAGCGACACCGCTTCACCCAGCGCGCCTGCGCGGCCTGTGCGGCCGATGCGGTGCACGTAGTCTTCGGGCACGTTGGGCAGTTCGTAGTTCACCACGTGGGGCAATTGGTCGATGTCGATGCCGCGTGCGGCGATGTCGGTGGCCACCAGCACTTGCAGGCTGCCGGCCTTGAAGTCGGCCAGCGCCTTGGTGCGCGCGCTCTGGCTCTTGTTGCCGTGGATGGCCATCGCGCTCACGCCTTCTTTCACCAGGTGTTCGACCAGGCGGTTGGCGCCGTGCTTCATGCGCGTGAAGACCAGCACCTGGTGCCAGTCGTTGCTCTTGATCAGGTGCACGAGCAGGTCTTTTTTCTTCTCGCGGCCCACCGGGTGAACCTT
>NZ_JANOCG010000503.1:0-4193 GCF_031412075.1 Rhizobacter sp. | reverse complement strand
CGATGCACTGGTGCTCGGACTGCCTTGGCAGCGCGTCGGTGAGGCGGTCGTCATCAGCGTGCTGTGAGTCGGCATCGAGCAATTCGAGGATATGCCGATGGTCAACGCTGTGCACGCCCACGACACTGGCGTACATGCTTGACATTGCGCACATCGACCCCGACAAGCTCGATCAACTCGGCGTTGATGAACTGCGTGAACTTGTGGGGCAACTGCTCGAGCGCAGTGGCCGAGACGCCCACGAGATCGGCTGGCGTGACACCAAGATCGACAAGCTCACCTTCGAGGTCGCGCAGCTCAAGCGGCTGCAATACGGCGTCAAGAGTGAACAACTCAGCGCCGATCAGCGCGCGCTGTTCGACGAAGCGGTGGACGCCGACATCGCTGCGGTCGAGGAGCAGATCGCCGCACTGAAGGCCACACTGCCGCCCAAGACGGAAGCCGGCGAGAAGAAGACTCCCAAGCGCGGCACGCTGCCCGCCCGGCTGCCGCGCGTCGATCGGAACCACGAACCCGAGAACACCACCTGCACCACGCCCGGTTGCGGCTGCCAGATGAGCCGCATCGGCGAGGACGTGAGCGAGAAGCTCGACTACACCCCCGGCGTGTTCACGGTGGAGCGGCATGTGCGCGGCAAGTGGGCCTGCGCGCAGTGCAAGACACTGGTTCAAGCGCCGGTGCCCGCCGCCGTGATCGACAAGGGCATCCCGACTGCCGGCCTGCTGGCCCAGGTGCTGGTAGCCAAGCACGCCGATCATCTGCCCTTGTACCGGCAGGAGGCGATCTTCGGCCGTGCCGGTCTGGCGATCCCGCGCTCGACGCTGGCGGCCTGGTTGGGCCAGTGCGGCGCGCGGCTGCAGCCGCTGGCCGATGCGATGAGGGCGCAGTTGCTGCAGTGCCAGGTGCTGCACGCTGACGAGACGCCTGTGGCGATGCTGGCGCCCGGCAAGGGCAAGACGCACCGTGCCTACCTGTGGGCCTACGCAGCCGCCGTGAGCGAGCCCATCAAGGCGGTGGTCTACGACTTCACCGAAGGCCGCTCGGGCGAGAACGCCAGGGCGTTCCTTGGGCATGACCCGCACGAGCGAGAGCGCGAGGAGGTTGCCTGGACCGGCCACCTGGTCTGCGACGACTTCAGTGGGTACAAAGCGCTGTTCGCCCTCGGCGTGACGGAGGTGGGTTGCATGGCCCACGCCAGGCGCAAGTTCGTCGAACTTCACGTGGCCAACAAGAGCACGCTGGCCCAGACGGCCATCGAGCTGATCGGGCAGTTGTACGGCGTGGAGCGCGACATCCGAGACAAGGACGCCGAGAACCGGCTGCAGCAGCGACGCGCTCGGGCAGCACCCATTGCCCAGGCGCTGCACGACTGGCTCGTCGCGCAGCGCGCCAAGGTTCCTAACGGGACCGCCACCGCCCGCGCGATCGACTACAGCCTGAACCGCTGGACGGCCCTCACGCGCTACCTGGACGATCCGCGCCTGCCCATCGACAAC
The DNA here is from genome assembly GCF_031412075.1 of Rhizobacter sp. Lineage (GTDB taxonomy): Bacteria > Pseudomonadota > Gammaproteobacteria > Burkholderiales > Burkholderiaceae_C > Rhizobacter. Next base: position 2,697 of record NZ_JANOCG010000503.1, on the reverse strand, counting down.
AACCATGATGAACAGCAGATCCGACCGTGGGCAACCGGGCGCAAGAACTGGTTGTTCGCCGGCTCGCTCGCCGCTGGAAAACGCGCCGCTGCGATCACGACCTTGATCCAGTCGGCCAAGCTCAACGACCACGATCCGTACGCCTACCTCAAGGACGTGCTCGAACGCCTGCCCACGCACCGCGCAAGCGACATCGACTCGCTGCTTCCGCATCACTGGAAGCCAGCCTCCTCAGGCTGAGTGCAGCAGTCTGCCTCGGTGGTCAACATGTGTTGGCTGGCCGCTTACAGTTGACGCCTCTTTGTCAGCGAACGACCAGCCAGTCGAAACCGAGCTGCGGGTCGGCCACAAGCACATCGCCGGGTTCGCCTCCAAGCACCGGGGCCAAGGCGGCCTGGGCCAAAGTCGGGCTGTTGTTGCGCTCGCTCAGGTGGGCAGCCACCAGGTGGTTCAGGCCGGCGTGCAGGCAGCCCGCCAGAATTTCCGCTGACGTGTCGTTAGCCAGATGGCCCAAGCGGCCGGCGATACGCGCTTTGAGTGAGGCTGGATAGCTGGAGTTCGCTAGCATGCCGCGGTCGTGGTTGCACTCGAGCAGCAGCGCGTTGCATCCGTTCAGTTGGGCCAGCAGGTGCGGCGTGATCGAACCGGCATCGGTGAGCACACCGAGGCGCAGTGCGCCGTCTCCCACGCGCAACTGGAGCGGCTCCTCGGCGTCGTGTGGCACCGTGTAGGGAGTTAACTCCAGGTCGCCCACGGCAATGGGCTCCAGGTCGCGCGCAAAGCGCACCAGGCCCTCGGGCAAGTCGGGCGCGCAGATGGCACGCCAAGTGCCACGGCTTGTCCAGATGGGGGTGCGGTGGCGGCGCGCCAAGGTCAGCGCGCAACCGACGTGGTCGCTGTGCTCATGTGTCACGAACACGGCATCGATATCGGATGACGCCAGCCCGACCCGCGCCAGCCGCCGATCGAGTTCGCGCAGCGAAAAGCCGCAGTCGATCAGCACACGGCTCACCGTCTGGCCGCTGCTCGCCTCGACGACGGTGGCGTTGCCGCTGCTGCCGCTGCCCAGGCTGCAAAAGCGCATCATGGTTTGATGCGCTCGGGCTTCACTTCAGGTCGTCAACCAGCAGCCTGACGATGCGCTGGCCGGCATCGCCGTTCTCCGGGGCGCCCTTGGTGTCAAACACCGACACCGTGCTGGCTTCGCCTTCGCCCTTGACGTTCACGCGGTAGCGGATGGGGCCGGTGAGTTTGTTGGCGTCGCCGCTGAAGAGCTTGCTGAAGAAGCCCGGCTCTTCCTTGCCGGCCTGGGCCGGATCGACGTAGCGCACGAAGTAGAGGCCTTGTGCGCGGTCACGGTCTTCGACGGTGAAACCGCTGCGGTCGAGCGCCAGCCCGACACGGCGCCACGCGCGGTCGAAACTCTCGTCGATCTGCAGCGTGGCAGCAGGGCGGCCGTTGAGCACGCGGGCTCGCGCGGGCGCGACCGGTGTGGCTGCCGCAGCCGTTGTCTGGGCCACGGCGGCCTTGGCCAGCTCGTCCTTGGCGCCCAGCTTGATCATCAAGCGCGACAGCATTTCGCCTTCAAGCAGGCTCTCGCTCGGACGCGGCTTCCAGGTGGTGCTGTCCTTGAGCGGGCTGGTGTAGACCTCTTCAAGGCCGCGGTGAACGATGAAGATCTCGCTGCCCTGTGCCGTGCGCTCGACGCGGGTGCGGTACTTGTCGCGCTCGCCGGTAGAGAACAGCGAGTCGAAAATCTTGCCCAGCGTCTTGCGGACGATGTCGTCCGACAGGCGGGCGCGGTTTTCTGCCCAGTCTGTTTCCATCACGCCCACGTCGGCCTGATCCACCGCCAGCGTCAAGCCGCGCTCCTTCCAGAAGGCCTGCAGTTGCGGCCAGACCTGCTCAGGGGTTTGAGTCGTGCTCAGGTAGCGCAGGTTGCCCTGGCGCTCGATGCGCACATCGCCCAGCGTCACCGGAGCGACCTGGTTGTTGGCCGGCGCCGCCGCCGGCACACCCGGCGTTTGCAGCGCAGCCGCGCTGATCACACCAGCTTGTGGCGCGTAACGCGGATCGACCGCGAGTTGAGTCAGGTCGGGCGGCACTTCAAGCGGGGTGGGCTTGGACTTGGCGGCGCGGTAGTCGACCTTGTCGCCCGAGACCACGTTGTCGATCGACGAACAAGCGGCCAGGGTGCTGAGGAGCACCAGGCTGGCAACAACAGAATGAGAGGGAAAGCGAATCACGTTGAGCATCTCCGAAGGGAGCAGCCGGAACCGGTCTGCCGTGCGAGGCGAGTGAAGGGAGGTGGGGAGAGTCGCGCCTGCGAACGAGGCAGCGACATCAACTCAGAGCAGACCCGACTCACGCAACGCTTGTTCCACCGCCGATTGGCCGGCGGAGGTGAGGGGAAGGATGGGCAGGCGCACGGTGGCGCCGCAATGGCCCAGGCGGGAGAGCGCCCACTTGGTGGGCGTGGGGCTGGATTCAATGAACAGGTTCTTGTGCAAAGGCAGCAGTTTGAGGTGGATCTGTGCGGATTCACGGGCCTGACCGGCGATGGCCGCCTTGCACAGCTCGTGCATGGCGCGCGGCGCCACGTTGGCGGTGACGCTCACATTGCCATGGCCACCCAGCAGCATCAGCGCCACGGCCGTGGGGTCGTCGCCTGAGTAGATGGCAAAACCCTTGGGCGCG
>NZ_JANOCG010000502.1:0-4643 GCF_031412075.1 Rhizobacter sp. | reverse complement strand
CCCGCAAAGACCGAGCAGCGCAAGGCAGCCCTCGCAACGCGAGGGCCGAGTCGGCAGGGGTCGCTTCTTTGCCTCCTTTCTTGTCGACACAAGAAAGGAGGTCGGCCGCCGGGCCGAACACCCGGCGCGGCCTCACGCAGTCAACGAACGCCGAGCCAAAGCGAACCATCCTGGATTCCCGCCTTCTCGGGAATGACGGAAGATCCGGTGCTGAACCTGATCGTCGAATCGCGAGGCCCCATGACGACCGCACTGCACACCCTCAGCGCCATCGAGCTGCTGGCCGCCTACAGCAACAAGGCCTTGTCGCCGGTGGAAGTGACGCACGCCGTGTTGCAGCACATCGAGCGCTGCGAGCCGCAGGTTCACGCCACCTATGGGCTCGACCCTCAAGGTGCGCTGGCCCAGGCCGAGGCCTCGCAGGCGCGCTGGCTGAAAAACGAACCACAGGGTGCGCTCGACGGCGTGCCGGTCACCATCAAGGAAAACATCGCCAGTAAAGGTGTGCCGATCCCGCTCGGCACCGCCGCCACCGAACTCGTGCCAGCCGAGCGCGACGCACCGCCCACCGCCCGCCTGCGCGAAGCCGGCGCGGTGATCCTCGGCAAGACCACCATGCCCGACTACGGCATGTTGTCGTCGGGCTTGTCGAGCTTTCACCCACTCACGCGCAACCCCTGGGACGTGAGCAAGAACCCGGGTGGCAGCAGCGCCGGTGCCGCTGCCGCATCGGCCGCCGGTTATGGCCCGCTGCACCTGGGCACCGACATTGGCGGCTCGGTGCGTCTGCCCGCCGCGTGGTGCGGCGTCTTTGCGTTGAAGCCCAGCCTGGGCCGCATCCCCATCTACCCGCCGTATGCCGGCCGTGTGGCCGGGCCCATGACGCGCAGCGTGCAAGACGCGGCGCTGATGATGCGTGTGCTGTCGCTGCCCGATGCGCGCGACTCGATGAGCTTGCCCTACCAGCCGATTTCTTGGCTGGAGCTCACCCGCCCGCTGCGTGGCCTGAAGATCGGTTTGCTGATGGACGCCGGCTGGGGTTTGCCCGTCGACCCCGAAGTAGCGCAGGCGGTGCAAGGTGCGGCGCAGGCGTTCGAAGCCGCCGGCGCCATCGTCGAGCCGCTCCCGCCCTTCATGACACGCGGCATGGCCGAAGGCATGGACCAGTTCTGGCGCTGCCGTGCGTGGATGGACATCTCGGCCCTGCCGCCCGAGCGGCGTGCCAAGGTGCTGCCCTTCATCGTCGAGTGGGCGCGTGGTGGCGCGGGCCTCTCCGGCGAGCAGGTGTTCAAGGGCTTCAGCCAGATGGGCGCGATGCGCGAAGCAGCGGTCACCGCCTGCCAGCCCTTCGACTTCGTGTTCACACCCACCTCTCCCATTGCGGCCTACGCCGCCGAGTGGCCTTGCCCGACCAACGACCCGGCACAACCCTTCGAACACATCGCCTTCACGTTGCCCTACAACATGAGCGAGCAGCCCGCGGCCAGCGTCAACTGCGGCCACACCTCGGGTGGTTTGCCCATCGGCCTGCAGATCGTGGGCGCCCGCCACGACGACCTGGGCGTGCTGCAGCTGGCCCGCGCCTGGGAGCAGCTGCGGCCCGCACAACGGCCGTGGCCGATGGACTGAGCCGCTTCGGCGAGGTTCCCACACCTTAGGGATGCGGCCCCGGGGGGCGAAGCCTACCCTTGCCCGCCATGAACCCAGCCCCCACCCCCGAGCGGCCCGAGCGTGTGGCCGTGATCGTGGTGCACGGCATCGCCGACCAGGTGCGCGGTGTCACCGGCGCTCAGGTCGCGACCCAGCTGGCGGCGGGCAGCCACGCGCCGGTGACCCGCGTCGACACACCGATCGACGTGACGGCGCTGTCCCCCGCGGTGCCTTTTCACCGCTGGGACCCGAAAGGCTGGATCGAGCGCAGCAGCAAGTCGCTGCGCCAGTCACTGCGCAGCGATTTCCTCGACGCCCAGATCGGCGAGCAGCCTGCGCCCACGCCGAGCGCCGTGGCCGATGCGCCGTTGCCCAACAGCGCTGCCAGTGACAGCGGTGTCGACCACGGTGTGCGTTTCACCGACTACCTGCTGGCCAAGGCGGCCTCGGTGCGCCGCGGCGAGACCACGCCGCATCACTACGACATGCCGAGCCACCGCGTGAGCAGCCCGCAGCGCCAGACCGATGTGTTCGAGATGCACTGGGCCGATCTGTCGCGCCTGGGCGGCGGCGTGACGCGCATCCTCACGGAGCTGTTCACGCTCTTGTTCCACCTCTCCAAGCTCGGCTCCGACACGCTCTCGCTGGCCGATGTGGCGCTGGGCCCGAGCGGCGTGATGCGCTGGCTCGCGCGCACGCACCGCTGGGCCAATTGGGTGTTCTCGCGCATGCTGGCGCTGCTGTTCCTGCAGCTGCTGATGTGTGTCCTGCTGTTGATCCCGGCGGCCTTGATCGTCGGGCGCGAGCGCTCGTTCAGCCTGGGCGCGGCCGGGCTGGCCGGCGCGGCGCTGGCGGTGGTCTGCGTCTACCTGCTGCGCAGGCCGTGGGTCTGGGGTTTCTGGGCGGGCGTGTCGGGCGGCGGGGTGCTGGCCTGGGCGGCGCTGCAGCAACCGGCCGCCGGGGCCTGGTGGGTGATGCTCACCGGCGGGGCCTTGCTGCTGTGGGCCTACAAGCGCTTTCTGGGTTATTGCGAAGAGCGCTTTCGCGCCGTCTACGGTGTGGGCGCGGTGTTGATGACGCTCACCCTGAGCGCCATCGTCTGGGGTGCGCTGGGGCACGACGTGGCGGGCGCCGGCGAGCGCATCGTGGCCGGTGTGCTGCGCGCGGTCGAGGTGCTGTTGCTCTTGCAGCTGAGCGGCTGGGTGCTGATGGCGCTGCTCGTCACCGCCGCGGTGAGCCTGGGCGAATGGGCCTGCAGCGGCGTGCACAACTCGGCCGAGCGCCGCCAGAGCATCGTCACCGCGCGGTTGGGGCTGTTCGTGTCGGTCGGTATCTTCGTGGCGTTCGTGATGACGGTGTGGGCGCTGGTCTCGCAACCGATGGAGGCGCTGGTCGAAGGGCTGCACTACGCGCCCTGGTGGTTTGCCGACGTGACGGTCGACGGGCGGCTGCAGTCAGGCCGTTTCCTCGCGCTGCGTTTCAGCGCCAGCACCGACACCTTTGCCGTGATCGCGGTGATGCTGCTGGCCTTGCTGGGGTTTGTGGCGCTGGTGTTCTTTCCCAGCGTGCTGATCGAGCTGCGCCTGGTCAAGGGCCCGGTCGCGCCGCGACTCGGCCACTGGCTCACCGCCGGCTACCGCGCGCTCGACCGCCTGGTGCGCTGGTGGAGCTGGCTCATCACCGTGGTGTTGATCGGCGTGGCCGTGCTGCTGGTGGGCAGCCAGCTCGCGCGCCTGGGAATTGCATTGCCGTGGCTCGGGGTGGTGGCCTTGCCGGTGGGCAGCTGGTCGGGCGCCGTGCTGGCCAAGCTGGTGGTGCTGGTGGCCGGCGGCGCGGTCGGCCTGGTGGCCATCGGCGGTGTGGCGTTCAAGCAGCTCAAGGCCTTGCGCGCGCCGCTCGATGCGGCGCTCGATGTCGACAACCACTTTCGCGAATTTCCGCGCAAGGCCATCCCGCGGGTGATGATCTTCGAGCGTTACGTGGCGGTGCTGGAGCATGTGTTGAAGCAGGGCCACGACCGCATCGTGATCGTGGCGCACAGCCAGGGCACGGTGATCACTGCCGACCTGCTGCGCTACCTGCAGCGCCGTGGGCAGCTGCTGCCACCGCACCGGGCGCACAGCGGCGACGACCGCCTGCTGCAGCTTGGCCGCGAGCTGGGGGCGCGCAACATTCGCCTGCTCACCTGCGGCAGCCCCTTGCGGCAGCTGTATGCGCTGCGTTTCCCGTGCCAATACGGCTGGGTTCTTGGAAAGAGCGGCAGCCACGGCCCCGACCCGCGCGCCGACCTGGGGGTGGCGCACTGGGTCAACGTGTGGGCGGCGGGCGACTACGTGGGCCGCTGGTTGTGGACCACCGCCCACGACCCGGCCCTGCCCGCACTCTCGGTCGACGCGGCGGCCTACGACGGCAAGCCCACCCAGCGCGCCCCCGACTACCGCGACCTCTGCCTCGGTGCCGACGCCCACACCCACTACTTCGACCTCGACAACGCGGTGATGCTGGCCGAATTGCGCACCCTGGTGTGAGTTTGTTGCGACCCTGCTGTGTTTGCCGAGGGCGGCTTGTGACGCCAACCGCCAGCCCTGCACCAGCGAGTGCCGGCTGGTGAACGTCAACGGCGCCTGGCCGAAAGAAGAATGATCGGTTTCACCGCACTGACCTGCCCGTCGTCAGGCGCTGGCGCTGTGGCCGCTGTGGTGGGCCATCTGGGCCTGGGTCTGGCGGAACAGGTCGGGCAGGGTCTTGCCGGGCTCGTCGCGAAAGCCTTCTTCCAACACCTGCAGGGTCTGGATGCGGTCGACGCGAAAGCTGCGGAACTCCGAGCGTGCTTCGCACCAGGCGGCCAGCGTCCACACCGCGCCCCAGTAAAAGCAGCCGAGCGGGCGCACGGTGCGCTGGCTCTCGCTGTCTTTCAGGTCGCGGTAGCTCAGGCGCACCTTGCGCCGCGCTTCGGCCGCCAGGCGCAGCGGCTCCAGGCGCGCCCGTGTGCC
>NZ_JANOCG010000501.1:0-11074 GCF_031412075.1 Rhizobacter sp. | reverse complement strand
CGACGCGTGACCCAGCAGAAATTTCCCCCCGGCTTTGTGTGGGGCGTCGCCACCAGTGCCTACCAGATCGAAGGTGCGGCCCACGAAGATGGCCGTGGCAAGTCGATCTGGGACACCTTCTCCCACACCCCGGGCAACACCTTCCAGGGCCACACCGGCGACGTCGCCTGCGACCACTACCACCGCTACCCGCAAGACGTCGAGCTGATCGCCGGCCTGGGCGTCGACGCCTACCGCTTCTCGATCGCCTGGCCGCGTGTGCAACCCGCCGGCAAGGGTGCGTGGAATCAAAAAGGCCTCGACTTCTACGACCGCCTGGTCGACGCCCTGCTGGCCAAGGGCATCGCCCCGCACGCCACGCTCTACCACTGGGACTTGCCACAAGCCCTGCAAGACGAAGGCGGCTGGGGCTCGCGCGACACCACCGACCGTTTTGCCGACTACGCCGTCATGATGGGCCAGCGCCTGGGCGACCGCCTGGCCACGCTGTGCACCCACAACGAGCCTTGGTGCACCGCGCACCTGGGCCACCGCATCGGCCAGTTCGCCCCCGGCGCGCGTGACCCGCAGCTCGCCATCCAGGTGGCGCACCACCTGCTGCTCTCGCACGGCAAGGCGCTGCTCGCCATGCGCGCGGGTGGTGTCAAAACACCGCTGGGCATCGTGCTCAACCAGTCGTCGGTGACCCCCGCCACCGCCAGCGCGGCCGACGCGGCCCTGGCCGAGCGCGAATACGCGCTCTTCGTGCGCTGGTTCATGGACCCGATCTTTCTCAAGCGCTATCCCACCGCCCCCGGGGTGAGCATTTATCCGGTTGCTCATGAAAACGATTTCGACGTGATCGCCCAGCCGCTCGACTTCCTTGGCATCAACTACTACACCCGCATCTGGGCCAGCAGCGAAGAGCCGCCGCGCCCCGCGCCCAAGCTGCAAGGTGCGAGCGACATGGGCTGGGAGAACTACCCCCAGGGCTTGACCGAGCTGCTGCTGCAGGTGAACCGCGACTACCCGCTGCCGCCGGTCTACATCACCGAAAACGGCCTGGCCAATGCCGACACGGTGGTCAACGGGCGTGTGAACGACACCCAGCGCATCGAGTACATGCGCACTCACCTCGAAGCGATTCACGCCGCCATGCAAGCCGGTGTCGACGTGCGCGGCTTCTTCTACTGGAGCCTGCTCGACAACTACGAGTGGAACTCCGGCTACGACAAACGCTTCGGGCTGATCCACGTCGACTACGAAACCCAAACGCGCACACCGAAAGACAGCGCCGGCTGGTACCGCAACTTCATCGAGGGGAATCGCTGACATGGCTGCCTTGACCCTGCGCAACATCCGCAAGCGCTACGACAACGACACCGAGGTGATCCGCGGCATCGACCTCGACATCGCCGACGGCGAGTTCAGCGTCTTCGTCGGCCCCTCGGGCTGTGGCAAGTCGACCTTGCTGCGCATGATCGCGGGGCTGGAAGACATCACCGACGGCGACATCCGCATCGGCGGCGAGCTCATCAACGACATACCGCCCGCACAGCGCGGCGTGGCGATGGTGTTCCAGAGCTATGCGCTCTACCCGCACATGACGGTGGCCGAGAACATGGGCTTTGCGCTCAAGCTCGCCGGCCAGTCGAAAGACGAAGTCAAGAACGCGGTGGGCCGCGCCGCCGAGATCTTGCAGATCACGCACCTGCTGGCGCGCAAGCCCAAGGCGCTGTCGGGTGGCCAACGCCAACGGGTCGCCATCGGCCGCGCCATCGTGCGCAAGCCGCGGGTGTTCCTGTTCGATGAGCCGCTGTCGAACCTCGATGCCTCGCTGCGGGTGCAGATGCGCATCGAACTGTCCAAGCTGCACAAGGAGATCGGCAACACCATGGTCTACGTCACCCACGACCAGGTGGAGGCCATGACGCTGGGCGACCGCATTGCGGTGTTCAACGCCGGGCGCATCGAGCAGGTGGGCCCGCCGATGCAGCTGTATGCGCAGCCGGCCAACCAGTTCGTCGCAGGCTTTCTCGGCTCGCCGCGCATGAACTTCATCGCCTGCACCGCCGACGCCGGGCAGGGCGAGCAGATCGAGCTGCGCGTGGACCAGGCCGGCACCGTCACGCTGCCCGGCCGCTGCCCGGCGCACGAATCCGGCCCGCTGGTGCTGGGCATCCGCCCGGAGCACCTCGCGCTCACGCGCAGCGGCGACGGCCTGGCCGCACGCATCGACCTGCTCGAACACCTGGGCGACTCACTCATCGTGCACGCCAGCCTGCGCGGCAGCAGCAACACCGTGTCGCTGCGCCTGCCGGCGGGCGAGCCCGGCCTGAGCGCGGGCCAAGACATCGGCTTGGTGCCGCTGGCCGCGCACGCCCTGCTCTTCAACGCCAATGGCCAGGCGCTCGCGCTGCACTGACGTCGACCAAGGACAACCCACACCGAACACGCGCAAAAGCGCTCACCCGTTTTGGCCACCCCTTTCAGGCCAAAAGCCGCCCTTCAAAGGCGAACGACCCCCCAACCTAACGGAGACCAGGAGACACCCATGAAAACGAAGCCTCTGATCATCGCCATGGCGCTTGCAGGCGCCGCCACCTCGGCACTGGCTGCACCGCCCATCGAGTTTTCCGGCTACATGCGCGCCGGTGTGGGCATCAACGCCGCCGGCGGCAACCAGGTCTGTTTCGGCCTCGCTGGCGCCGACACCAAGTACCGCCTCGGCAACGAATGCGACTACGTGATCGAACCCACGTTCGACGCCAAGCTCGCTGAGTACGAAGGCTCCAGCTGGCATGTGCGTGTGATGCCCAGCGTCTACAAGGCCTGGGACTCCGGCCAAGGCGGCACGGCGGGCACCGGCCCCGACACGCTGACCACGCGCTTCGGCCAGATCTACGCTTACGGCGACAAGATCTCGCAGCTCGCCAACGGCAAGGTCTGGGCAGGACGGCGTTTCTACAACCGCCTGCAAACCGGCATCAACGACCAGTTCCTGGAGAACAACGACGGCAACGGTGCGGGCCTCGAAGACATGGACCTCGGCGTCGGCAAGCTGAGCGTCGCGTTCATGATGGATCCGAACTATGGCCCGGGAACCACTCTGGCCGCCCCCGGAACCCGGGCGGTCAACAACAACCGCTTCTCTCTGCCCATCCGCATGACCGGCATCAAGACCGTGCCGAACGGCGAGCTGGCTGTGTACGTCACGCCCTCCAAACAACTGAAGAGCGATGACCAGCGCACCACCCCGGCGGTCGAACCAACGAGCGAACCGAGTGGCTTGGCAGTGGGCGTGTACCAAACCTTGAACGGCATGATCCTCGGTGGCAACACCCTGATCGGCGTCAAGGCCGACAAGTTCGGCGAAACAAAGAACACCCGCGTGGTGTTCCAGCAAAGCGCCAGCTTCGGAGCGACGGCGGTCGACTTCATCACCGAGTACCGCGTCAACAAGCAGGCCGCGGCGGCCGGCAACAAGTGGTTCACCATCGGTGCGCGTGCTGACACCTGGCTCGGCGGCCCGTTCCGCTTCCTGGCAGAAGCCGGTCACGACCAGGTCAAGCCCGAAGCCGGTGGTGACAAGCTCAACATGACCAAGCTGACTGCGGCGCTCGCCGCCTCGGCTGGCAAGGACGCCGGCTCACGCCCGACGGTGCGTCTGTTCGTGACGCACGCCGTGTGGAACGAGGCCGCACGCTTGAACCTGAGCGGCAACACCAAGGCCGTGTTCGGCGACAAGAAAGCCGGCACGTCGGTGGGCGTGCAAGCCGAAACCTGGTGGTGAAAACAGCCCGGGCTGCGCCAAGGGGCAGGCTTTGCCGCGGTTGGGGGATCGTGACTTGCCACACGCCCCAAACGCAGCCCGAGCTGTGGTGACAGGGGGCTCATGCCTCTGTCGCCACGGAGTCACCGTCGTTTGATCAGCACGCTGGCGACGGCGGTGGTTTGATGTCAGAGCGTTGGCCTGGCCCGCAAGGCCGGGCCTTTTTTCAGCGGCAAGTTGCCGTCGGGGCGACGACGGTCCAGTACACGTCGTAGAGCGACTTCTCGCTGCCCGGCAGCTTGAACGCCAGCGTGTGCAGCGGCAGTGCGCCCGGCCCTTGCGGCGGGGGCTGTTGGTAGAGGGTGACGGCGCCCGCGCGCTTCACGTCCGCCACGTCGACCCAGGGTGAACGTTCGGGCGAGCCCATCTCGAACACCACCGGGTTCTGGCCCGAATACACCGACACCATGCCGGCTTCGTAGGTGCCACCCACCACGTAGCGCAGCGGGCAGCCGGTGGCTTGTTTCCACGACCGCATCACGGCGTCGGCCAGCGTCTGCGCCGGGTAGAACTGGTCGGGCCGCTCGCGCTTGGCGAGGGTGCGTGGGTCCCACACCGAGCGGGAATAGGTCACCAGGGCGAGCGTGTGGGTCACGAGCGCCAGCACCAGCAGACGCGTGGCCGCTTGCGGCCCGAAGCGGCGCAACTGCCAGGCCAACCACAGGCTCACGAACTGCATCGCCTGAAAGCCCCAGTGGTCTTGCAGGCGCACGCCTTGTGCAAGGCACAGCACGGCCAGCACCCCCAGCGGCCAGCCCAGCAGGCCGAGCAACCAGGCCTGTCGTTCGCGGTCGCTGACCGCGCCGTCGACAGCGGCTGCCGCCGGCGTCTTGCGCATCCACAGTGCCAACACGCCGATGCACAACAGCGGCCACAACAACATGCGCAGCTGCAGCGCGCTGAACGACAGCAGCTTGCGCACGCGGCCCAGCATGTCGAGCTGCTGCACCGTGCTCGACGCGTACTTGAGCGTCACGAAGTCATGGTTCACCACCCACACCACGTGCGGTGCAAACACCGCCAGTGCCACGCTCACCGCCATCAGCAGGCCGAGCCGCTTGTCGCGCTCGCGCAGGTGGCCGGCGCGCCACAGCGCGATGATCACGCCCACCAGCGGTATGGCCGACTGGTACTTGGTCAACATCGCGAGCCCGCCCACCAAGCCCAGCCCCAGCCACCAGCCCCAGGCAAACTCACGCTTCGAGGCTTGCAGTGCCAGCCACGCGGCCGCCGCGATGCAGCACATCATCACCGAGTTGTGGTTGAGCATCTGCCCCTTCCAGCTGAAGGACCAGTGCAGGCCCCACAACACGATGGCCAGCGAGGCAAGGCGCGCGCCGATCAGCTCACGCGCCAGCAACCAGGTGAACAGCGCGGTGCCGGCGAGCATCAACGCCGCCACGCCGTACGTGGCGTAGGGCGTGGCGCCGACAAGTTGCAGCGTGATGGCCAGCAACCAGGTCGGCAGCGGTGGGTGCTTGTGGTAGCCCCACTCCATGCTGTGGGCCCAGGTGAACTGCTCAAAGTGGTCGCCCACCTGGCCCGGGTTGATGAGCGCTGGCACCAGCACCCACAGGCCGGCCATGGCGAGTGCAAACCACAACAAAGGGTCGCGCGCGGCGGGGCTGGGGCGTGTCATGTCGAGAGGGGTGGAGCGAAGGGCGCGCGATTGTAGAAGTGGCGTCAAGCCGACATCCCCTGCTCGTCGTTCACGCCCTGGTGGTGGCTGAGAAACAGCCGCCCTTGAAACCAGCGTGACCAGCCGCCGGCGCGCAAGGCGTCGAGCACCGGGCCTTTCACCTCCGACAGGTCGAGCCGGATGCCGCGTTCCAGCAGCACGCCTTGCAGCGCGTGCAAGGCCTCCAGGCCGCTCAGGTCGATGCGGTTGACGGGTGTCATCTGCAGCAGCACACGTTGGGTGTCGGGGTGGGTGCTGAGGTGGTGCGCGACCACACCGAGCAACTGGCGCGCGTTGGTGAAGAGCAGGCTTTCGTCGATGCGCAGACTCATCACACCCTGCGTGAGCTCGGTCGCGTAACGCTCCACGTTGCGGTAGTGCTCGGTGCCAGGCACGCGGCCGATCAGCGCCGCATGCGGCCGCGCGGTGTGCTTGAGCAGCAGCGCAATCGACACTGCCACGCCCACGCCCAGCGCCCACTGCGTGTTTTGCAGCACGGTGAGCGCGGCCACTGCCCCCATCACCAGCGCTTCGCCACGCGAGTAGCGCCAGGCGCGGCCGAAGGCGCCCCACTCGGCGGCAGCCAGCACCGGCACCACGATGCTCGCCGCCAGCACGGTGCGCGGCAACCAGGCCAGCGGCCCGGCCAGCACCAGCACGGCGAGCGCCAGGAAGAGCGCGGTCCACACCCCTGTGATGCGGGTGCGGGCGCCGGCGTCGGCATTGACCGCGCTGCGCGAAAAGCTTCCACCGACCACCATGCCGCCGCTCACACCGGCGGCGAGGTTGGCCGCCGCCAGGCCCGCCAGCTCGCGCCGGCCGTCGACATGCTCGCCGCGTGGCAGCGCCAGGCTTTCGGCCACGGCGAAGCTGCTGACAAAGGTGACCAGTGCGATCAACGCGGCGCCGGGCAGCAGCTGCCACCACAGCGTGGCGTCCATCGGCGGCAGTGCCAGCGGCAAGCCAAGCGGTGGCAGGCTGCCAACCACCGCCACGCCCTTCGAGGGCGCCGAGGTGGCCCAGGCCAACAGTGCGGCGGCGCCGATCACCACCAGCGGCCAGGCGCGCGCCAGCGCCTTCGGCAGGGTGCGCCGCGCCAGCGTCAACAGCAGCAGCGCACCAAGGCCAAATCCTGCGGTCGTGGCATGCCCCCAGCTGCCGCTGCGCCACCACGAGGCGAACAACTCGGGCGCGTTGGTGCCGCGCGCCGTGCTGCCCAACAAGGCGGGCAGCTGCGACAAGCCAATTGAAATCGCCGCGCCGGTCGAAAACCCCTGCAACACCGGCGCGCTCAGCAGCGCCGCGAGCGCATCGAGCTTGAGCACAGCGGCCAGCGCGAGCAGCAGCCCCACTTCGGTGGCCAGCACCAGCGCGGCCAGCGTGGCGCTCACGCCGTCAGGCCCGATCACGGGTGCCATCACTTGCGCCGTCATCAGCGCCAGCACCGCGGTCGGCCCGACGGCATTGACCGAGCTCGACCCGAGCGCGGCGTAGGCCAGCAGCGGCAACAGGCTGGCGTAAATGCCCACCTGCGGCGGCAGCCCGGCGAGCAGCGCATAGGCGAGGCACTGCGGGATCAGCAGCACCGCCACCACCGCGGCCGCCAGCAGGTCGTCTTTCAGGCCGTCGTGTTTGTACTGGCGAAAGCGGGTGGCGAACATGGGCGGATTGTCATCGCCCGCCCTTGACGGCGGGTTCTGCTGCGCCGCACCATGGCACCTTCAACCGCAGGGAGCCCCCCATGACCTACCTCAACTTCAACCCGCAGGTGCACTGGCCCTTCAGTGGCTCCGTCACCCAGGACATCCACCCCAGCCTGCTGCTCAAGGCGCGCAGCAGCGACACCGAAGTGCGTGTGCTGCGCGAGGTGGCTTCGTACGGCAAGCAGATCGGCGTGCTAAGCGACCTGCTGCTCGCGCTGGTGGCGAGCGTGCAACACACGAAGTTCGAGCCCGACGGTGAGCACGCACTCGAACAGCTGCGCGAGATGGTGGACGACATCAAACGCATCAAGGCGCAGCAAAACCCGTTGCCCGACGACGCCGACGCGGCGCGTGCGTTGATCGTCGCCTTGAAAGAACGGTTCCCTGAGCTGAAGACCACGTAAAGTCCCGCCTGTCTTCTCGGTGCCACGTCCGCCTTCATGCAAGCCGCTCCTCGCTCCACACGCCCTTCCATCAGCTGCGTCATGCCGGCCTACAACGAGGCTGAGAACCTGCCGGCCTTGTTGACCCGGCTGATGCCGCACCTGGCCTTGCTCACCGACCGTTTCGAGGTGCTGATCGTCGACGACGGCAGCACCGACAGCACCGCCCTCGCCATCTTGCCGTGGGTTCAACAAGGCGGCGTGCGCTACCTGCGGCTGTCGCGCAACTTCGGCAAGGAGCACGCGCTCACCGCTGGCATCGACCACGCGCGCGGCGAGGTGGTGGTGCTGATGGACGCCGACCTGCAGCACCCAGTGGACATCATCGCCAGGATGCTCGTCGCCTGGCAGCAGGGCGCCGACATGGTGTGTGCCGCGCGCGCCTCGCGCGCCGACGAGAGCTGGGCCAAACGAGCCGGCACCGCGCTCTTCTACTGGATCGTCAACCGCAAGGGCAGCAAGGTGCAGATCCCGGTCGACGCGGGCGATTTCCGCTTGATGGACCGGCGTGTGGTCGACGCGCTCAAGTCGCTGCCCGAGCGCAACCGCTTCATGAAGGGCTTGTACGCCTGGGTCGGTTTTCGCACCGAGATCATTGATTACGTGCCCGCCGAGCGGCAGGCCGGGCACAGCAGCTTTTCGCTGCGCAGCCTGGCCCACCTGGCGCTCACCGGCGTGACCGCGTTTTCCAACGTGCCGCTGCGCTTGTGGAGTGGTGTCGGCGCGGTGATCGCCGTCGGTGCGATCGGCTTTGGCATCGCGATCGTGATCGAGCACTTCGTGCGCGGGCACGACGTGCCCGGCTGGGCCACCCTGGTCACGAGCCTGATGTTCTTCAGCGGGGTGCAGCTGCTGTCGATCGGCATCCTGGGCGAATATGTGGGCCGCATCTTTGACGAAGTGAAGCAGCGGCCGATCTACCTGGTGGCGAGCGAACAAGGCCGTGGGCTGGCGCCGGGCGAGACGCCCGCGCCATGACGTCTCGCGTGCTCACGTTGTGCGCGGACGATTTCGGTTTGTCGAGCGGCATCTCGCGTGGCATCGCGATGCTCGCGCGTGCCAAGCGCCTGTCGGCCATCTCGTGCATCACCAACACAGCGCACTGGCGTGAAGCCGCGCCCCTGTTGCGCGAGCTGCCACCCAGCGTCACCGTGGGCCTGCACTTCAACCTCACCGAAGGCCAGCCCCTGAGCCGCGAGCTGGCGGCGCACTGGCCCACGCTGCCGTCGTTGCCACGGTTGCTGGTGATGTCGCACCTGCACCAGCTGCCGGTGGCGGCTCTGCGCGTCGAATGGCTGGCCCAGCTCGACGCCTTTGTGCAAGCCACCGGCCGCGCGCCGCAGATGGTCGATGGGCACCAGCATGTGCACCACCTGCCGGTGTTGCGCCAGGTGGTGCTCGACGGCATCGCGCCGATGTCGCCGCGGCCGGCGGTGCGCAGCACGGCGCGTCTGCTGGGCCCGGGGTTTGGGTTCAAGCGCTTCGTGATCGAGCGCACCGGCGGGCGGGCGTTGAAGCGCGAGCTCGCGCGGCGCGGCTTGCGCCACAACGCGGCCTTGTTGGGCGCGTATGACTTCGTCACGCATGACTACCGCAGCTTGATGCGCCGCTGGCTGGCGCAACTGCCACGCGAAGGCGGCTTGCTGTTTTGCCACCCGGCCGAGGTGGCCGATGTGGGCGACGCAATCGGCGATGCGCGTTTGCGCGAGTTCGCCTACTTCGAGGGTGACGCTTTTTTGAGCGACCTGGCGGAAGCGAAGGTCACGCTCGGTGCGGCGTGGGTGCGCGCCTAGTCAGCGCCGAAACGTCCACGCGCGGTTGATGGCGAAGGTCATCACCAGGCTCGTGAGCGTGGCCAGCACCTGGCCGAGCAGGTAGTGCCAGCCCATCTTCACCGCGGTCGCGACGATGGCCATGCCGACCAGCGCGCCGATCAAAGCGGTGGTCTGGAACTTGAGCCAGGCGGTGTTCCATGCGCCGCTGTGGGCGAAGGTGAAGCGGCGGTTGCCGAAGAAGGCGACTTGCGCGCCGATGACGGCGCCGAGGCCTGAGCCGAGGTAGGCGGGCCACTTGAACGCTTCCACGCACAGGATGAGCACGAGGTAGTGCACGGTGGTGGCGATGGCACCGATGAGGACGTAGCGCAAGAAGCTTTTGACCATCACGCGCTGGGCCTTTGCCTGGCTGACGCCGTCATTTCCGCGAAGGCGGGAATCCAGGGTGGTGGCGCAGCGCCAACCGTTCGGGCTGAGCAACCGTGTTCAATGTCAAGCGACATGGAGCTCGGGATTCCAAGGTTTATTGGTCTTGATGACGACATTCATGATCGTCAACAGCTTGCGCATACAAGCCACGATGACGACCTTGGAAGGTTTACCGGCGGCCTTGAGCCGCTGGGCGAACTCTTTGATGGGGGCGTTGTGCCGAATGGCGCTGATGGCGGCCATGTACAAGGTCTTGCGCACATCGAAGCGTCCTCCCTGGATGCGCCGCTTGCCGCGGTACTTGCCACTGTCGCAAGCCAGCGGCGCGACGCCCACCAGCTTGGAGATCTCGCGCCGATTGAGCTGACCCAGTTCCGGGCAGCGCGCCATCATCGTGAAGCTGTTGACGTCACCGATGCCGGGGATGCTGCGCAGCAGATTGTCCTTGGCCCGCCAAGCGTCGCACTGGCGCAACCGCGTGCGCAACTCGCCGTCGATCTCCTCGATGCGCTTGTCCAGCCAGGCGATATGCGCCTTCAAGCTCTTTTGCGCCGGCTTGGAGGCCGCTTGATGAGCGCGTTGCATCTCCTGCATGCGCATCTCCACCAGCTGACGCCGCCTGGCCAGCAACTCGGCCAACTCCCGCGTGGCGGCATCCGGGATGCCGCGCGCCGCTGGGCGGATCGCTCGGGCGAACGCGCAGAGCACGCGCGCATCGATGCGATCGGTCTTGGCCAACTGTCCCGTGCAGCGCGCGAAGTCACGTACCTGTCGCGGGTTGACCACCGCAACGGGCAATCCCTGCGCAAGCAACTCACTGGCCAGCCGGGTCTCCAGGCCCCCGGTGGCTTCCAACACGATCAACGTGGGAGCCAATGTGGCGAGCTGTCCAATCAGCCTGACGATGCTTGCGCTGTCGTAAGGCAAATGTTGCTCGGCTTGCCCGTCCAAAGGATCGATACACACGTCCAGCGTGTCCTTGGCGACATCGATGCCCACAAAGCGTTCCAGGTCTGTCTTACTCATACCCATCCTTGCAAAAACATTCGGGCTACGCGTGGCAAGCCACTGCGTGCACAAGCAACCGTTCGGGTTGTCGAGAAGAAGCGGCAAGACGCTCTTTGCTCAGCCACGGGATCACGTGAGCGTCCCCGGTATCGATCGAGCTGTCTTGCCGCAGCCGGCGCGCCATCAAAACACTTGGCCTTGGGAACATACAAGGTATCGAAGCCTTG
>NZ_JANOCG010000500.1:0-12371 GCF_031412075.1 Rhizobacter sp. | reverse complement strand
CTCGGCCCAGACTGGCGTCGGCGTGTCGGTCAGCGTCAACCAGCCTGGTGTGTATGGCCGCATCGACATCGGCAACATGCCGCCACCGCCGGTGATCTATGCCAAGCCGATCATTTATGCACCACCGCCGGTGTACGTGGTGCAGCAACCCATGTACCTGTACGTGCCGCCGGGTCACCAGAAAAAGTGGGGCAAGCACTGCCACCGCTACAACGCCTGTGGCCAGCCCGTCTACTTCGTGAAGGAGAGCTGGGTGCGCGAGCGTTATGAGCGCGAGCATGACCATGATGGCAAGCACGGCGGCAAGGACAAGCACGACAAGCACGAGAAAAAGGGCAAGCACGGCAAGGACTGAGTTGCCCCTGGCGCTGCCCCGCGGGGAGCGTCAGCCCACCAGGCGGCCGTAGCGGTCGATCGCGATCAGGTCGACGTACTGCGAGCCCGAGGTCACGCCGGGTGCGAACTCGACCCGGTAACCACCGAGGTCCGTCTTCAACGCCGCGAGAGACTCTTTCATGCGGGCGCGGCTGATGCGCTCGCCGCCACTCACCTTGAGAGCCGCGCGCGCGGCTTCGACCGCGATGCGGCCGGCGATGTAGCCCTCGAGCGTGTTGATGCCCAGCTTCACGTCGGGTCCGACGGCAGCCAGATCCTGGCGCGCACGGCTGACCACGTTGAGGCCACCCGAATTGGGGCGCGGCACCACCATGCTCATGATGCAGCTCTGCTTCTTGGCGATGAGCGCGTCCATCAACTCCTGGCCGGCATACGACGAAGCGTAGAAGAGGCCGGCGTAGCGCCCGGCATGCATCTGGTCGATGATGGTCGCGATAGGCCCTGAGTTGGCAGAGAACAGCACGCAGTCGAGCTTGGCGGCGAGCAGCTTTTCGCTGACCTCGGAGAACGCGGTTGCGGCGCGGTCGATCGCGATCGTTTCCACCGGCACGATGGACAGGGCGGTCAGCGCCTGCGTCATGGCCGCGATGTTGGCCGGCGAGGTGTCCTTCAGGTAGACGTAGCCGATGCGGCGCATGCCGAAGTCTTTGATGTAGTTCGCCATGCGCCTGAATTCGAGGTCATAGCCCGCACGCACATGGAAGGCGCCGTGGAGGCCCCCTTTGCGAAGGCCCATGTTGCCGCTGGCGGTGCCCAGCAGCGCCATCTGGCCGTTGTTGACGGCTGGCAAGCAAGCTTCAGCCGCCACGCCGTTGGTGAGGCCGACGATGGCCGACACGCCGCCGTCGATCAGCGTGGTGACGTTTTCAACGCAGCGGCCTCTCACACCGCCGTCGTCGAGCGTCACCAGTTCGAAGCGCGGCCCGCCGGTGGCGGCGCTGGCAATGGAGGCCGCATTGAAGGCTGCGACGATGCCGTCGCGAATGTCGCGGCCGTACGTCGCCTGCCCGCCGGTGAGCGCGGCCGACTGGCCGAACTTGATCACGTTGCCCGCTGTGGCCGCGTGGATGGAAGAGCTCCCCACCAGGCTGGTTGCAAAGGCTGCCGAACCGCTGATGACAAGGTTTCTGCGCTTCATGTGAACACTCCTGCGAATGATGGGGGGACGGCCATGCCGCCCGCTCGCGCCGGTCGCGCGTGGTTCGGGCTCATCACCATCGGCGCTTCTTCGGCAGTCGCGCGTTGAAGCTTGATGTTTTCACACAGATTGATACGTCAGTGCGAACTGGTTGCAGACCCTCGGTTGCCGGTTGACGCTTCTTGTCATGTCACGGTGGACGGAAGCGCGGATTTGTGCGCAACGACGCTGCGCCAGCGCGCGGTTTACGAATTGACACACTCTGCCTGCAAGCCACACACTTTCCTCACCCCTGCAACACCCAGAAAGCGCGCCATGAAGTCACCCCACAGCACGTTTGCCAAGCTCTCCGCCATCGCTTGCCTGGGCCTGGTCGCCCTCGGCGCACAGGCCTTGGAGCTGCGTGGCTTTCGCGGTGTGTCGTGGGGTGAAGGCGCCGAGGCGCTGGGTGTGGCCACGCCGGTGCACAGCCAGGGCGACGTGACCTGCTACCGCCGCGAGCGCGAGAACCTGGTGTTCGGCGACAGCCCCTTGAACGACGTGCGCTACTGCTTTCAACAAGACCGCATGGTCATGGTGATCCTGGATGCGGCGGTCGAACAAAGCGCGCTGGTGACCGAGTTCCAGCGCACCTATGGCCGCCCCACCGCGCGGGTGGGCCAAACAGTTTCGTGGGGTGGGCGCGCGACAAGCACACAAGCCGACCTCTTGGCCGCAGGCCAGAGCGGCTCACGCCTGGCCATCTATTCCAGCAAGATCGACGCGGCGCTGGCCCAGCGCATGCAAAAGGCCAGCCCGGGCGAAGCGACATGCGACGTCGCTGCCGCCGCATTGTGAAGACCTTCGCTGCGCGGGTAGCCCGCAGTGATCGCTTTACCGTCGGAAAGTCCCGTCGGGGCCGATGATGGAGAGGTCGACAAAGTCGAGCCCGGTGTGATCTGAGGTGCTGTAGCTGACCTCCTGGCCCCCCAGGTCGACGCGGTTGAAGGATTCGAGCGCTCGCTTGAACGAGGCCCGCGTCACATCCTTGTCTCTGGCCGCCGCGCGCTTCAAGCCCACAACGAGCACCTTGGCCGCCGCAAAACCTTCAATCATTGCGGGAGTGAGTTGGGTGATGTTTTTCGCCGTGGCGAGTCGGGCGGCCTCCGCAATCATCGGAACCGCCAGGCGGCGTTCAGACGGGAAAACCTGACTGACGATCACACCGGCCGCCTGCTCGCCCAACTCCTTGACGAACCCGGTGGCGGCGTTGTTCGACAGGGTGGCCAGGGTCGCTGCCGAACCGGCGGCGCGCAAAGCCTTGACGCCGGCGGCAACAGAAGACGACGTGCCGATGATCAGAATGCCCAGGGGCTTGACTTCAAGAACCTTCTTCACAACCGAGGCGTAGTCCGGTTTGAACTTGTCGATCGCCTGGGTCAGCGCGGGTACCTTGCCAGACTCCTTGAAGACCTTCAAAGCGCCCTGCACGGCATCCTCGCCGAACGAGTCGTTGACGTAGATCAACCCCACGTTTTCGAGACCGGCGAGCCCGAGGTGACGTGTGACACGTTCGGCTTCGGTCTGGTACGTGGCTCGCACATTGAAGACCCAGGGGTTGACGGGTTTGTGGAGCGCTGCCGCACCCGTGGAAGGCGCCAGCAAGGCAATCTGTCCTTCGGCAAGAAGCGGCAGGATCGCTTGTGCATGCGGGGTGCCGCGGGTCAGGAAGAGGGCAACCACCTTCGGGTCCGCGATGAGCTTCTTGGCGTTCTCGGCCGCGATCGGAACCTGGTTCTTGTCGTCGAGCGAGATCAGTTCGATCTGCTGACCGTTGATCCCACCTTCGGCGTTGATGTGATCCAGGTACAGCTTGGCCCCGGTGGCGATTTCAGCCACCGGCGCGGCCACGGGGCCGGTGAAGCCCGAGGTCTGCCCGACTCTGATCTGCGCCACTGCAGTCTCGGCGACGAGTCCGTTGAGCGACATGGCCAGCAAAAGAATCGCACCAGCGGAAACCTTGTTCATCGACGAACCTCGCAAAGCTAGGTTGAAACGACCGCGAACGGCCTCTACTGAGATGGCGACTTGGCGCCGGCTTGATTTATCGGTCTGCCCCGATATATCGGGTATTAGGGTAGACACCTTGAATTTATTGGGAATACGAACAGGTGACACTTGACCTACAGGGCAGCTTCTTGTTTCTTTGGTTGGTAGGTGAGCAAGAGAGGTGGCACGGTCGGGCGTGGGGGCATCACTGCGCGGATGGCCGCAATGCAGGCCAGTGCGCCGAGGAGCGCCACCGCGCTCACGGCAAACAGGGGCCGATACGAATCGAGTGACACAGCGAGCATGGCCATCAGCAAGCCACCGCCGGCCTGCGCCGCTGCAAAGCTGAATGTGGCCATGCCCCACGCCTTTCTGTGATGCTCGGCACCCACGCGCTCCAACGCGTAAGCGGAGATCAGCGCCACGATCCCTGGCGTGAACATGCCCATCAAGAACGACGAGATGAAAAGTGCGACGGCGCTGTTGCTCAGCAAGGGAAGCGCTGCGGCAAAAAACTTCAGCAAGAACGCGGCGATGAGGCACCGCTTCAAGCCGAACACGTCGGCCAGGCTTCCCGTGACAAGGGGGCCGATGGCTGCGCCCAGGCCAAACATCGCCCAGTAGAAGCCCCCGGTCGCAAGAGGCATGTGCAGCTCGCGCACGATGTAGTCCACCCAGAAAAGGGTGTGCGCCAGGTAGCCGATCGCGTTCAGCCCGTGAGCGGCAAGGATCAAGCCAACGGCCAGCCGGGTTTCTGCAGAAAACGGCTGGGTCGATTGACCCGCCACCGCCGATGTCGGGCTCGCATGCGCGTCCGAAGGCCACTGGCCCCATGCCAGCGCCGTCAAGAGCAGGCAGATGCAGCCCATGCCCACCCATGCGCCGGTGACACCCTGCAAGAGGAGCAACGAGAAGCGATCGCCAGACACGACAACGATCAAGCCGGTGCCAGCAATGAGTGCCGGCACCAGAGCGCCTGAAATCACCGCCCCCAGGCCGATGCCGGAGAACACCACGCCGCTGGCGCGCCCTCGAATCGCCGGCGCTTGCGTGGGCAGCACCACCGGGGCGGGCAACACCATCAAGATGGCCCCGCTGAAACCGGCCAGCGTTCGCCAGAAGAAGTACCAGGGCAGACCCGCGTGCTCCACAGCGCAAGCGAAGAAGCTGACCGAGCAGGTGAGCATGCTCATTCGCAACAGGGTCGACACACGCCAGCGCGCGCCCAGAAAGTCGGTCAGACCGGCGCCCAGCAGGTAGCCGACCAGCGTCGCAACGCTCAGATAGGACGCCTCGCCCTGGGTGAACCACCCCTCCAGGATGAGTGCCGGCATCAACGCGATGAAGGCAAAGCGGCCAATGCCGTTGCCGACCAGGGTGGCAGCCAGCCCGGACAGGCTCAGACGGTTGACGGCCCCACCCATCATCGAGCGGGTGGATTCAGTGACCCATGAGATGCCCGCGTCCCCATGTCAGGAAAGCGCACCGTAAATCGTCGCAAACGCTGACCTCGGCTCGTCATAGGTGGTCTCGGGAGCAATGGCAGGCACTGCAGGCAAGCTGCGACCGTCGATCAGGGCGAGCATCCTTCCGACGGCCCGGCCTGCGTCGACGATGGCCGTGGAGTTCACCCCCCCACGCGGCACGACGAAGGTGTAGAACTTCACCCCTTCCGTGGGGATGCCCAGGGCCCAGGCGTTGCTCACCGCCTGCCCGGTCTTTGAAACCCAATTGAAGTTGCCGTCGATCTCGATGCCGCCGGGATGAAAGCCCCCGTTCTGGAAGAGTCTGACGTGGCCTCCGGCCAGCAGGCCCTGCAGGAGTGGCGATGCGTCGTCCTTCGGGCTGTGAAGGGAAATCCTCGCCTTGATCAAGCCATGAAGTGGCTCGGAAAGCTCCGGCCACTTGGCCGAGCTGACCCGAATGAGCCCCCCTTCGGGAGGCAACTCACAGCGTGTCCCCGGCCCCCAATCGGCAGTGAGCACGCCAGCGTCCATCAGGGCCAGCATCTCGGCAATGCGGGACGCCGGGGGCCCGACCGCCATGCGGTTCATCACCGGCAAAAACTCCGTCAGGAGCCAACGGTGTGACGCTTCTGTCAGCCCGGCGTGGTCGATTGCCGCGCGAAGGTTGTCGCGCAGATCGCGCAGCACGTCGCTCGCGGCCTTCAAGGGGCTGTCCAGGTTGCCTCGCTTCGCTTCGGCCAGGTCTTGGTTCAGATGCGCCCTGAGCCAGTGGCCGAAAGTTTCACGGTCTAAAAGCGCAGCATCGGGCACCGGATCGGCCTGCCTGGCCCAGGAAAACCGGTCACGTCCGGGGATGTACTGCCGCACCAGCCGTTGCCGCTCACCCGCGTCGGCGCACACAAACTGATTGATGAACAGCATGGTCTGGACGGGGTCGCCATGCTGTCGCAAATAAGCTTCGTAGTAGGCAAACTCCATGTCCGCCAACAGCAGGGGGAAGACATCTGCAACAAAGTCGAGCTTGCGAACCGCCCGCATCGCGCGCACTTTTTCGGCGAAGAGAAAGCGCGGCTTGTACTGCAGGCTGACGCCCTTCTGATTGCGCGCACGCGCGGTCAACGGAAGGCCTGACCTCGAAAAGGTGATGATGCGCGGCTCGTTGCCGCTGCGCACGTAGCGCATCGCGCCGGACGCCTCTGTGATGAAACGGCCGCCCCGGCCCACCGTGAGTTCAGAGAGAACGTCGAAGGTGGTCAGCCCCATGCCCTCGACGCCGATCGTCATGTCTGCCCTCACGAACGAGAGGCGCTCGCGAACGGGATAGGGGTCGCTCACCACGGTGGTCTCGCAGGGGAAACCGTTCGAGCTGGTCAGTGCCTGCGCTGCCAAGCCGGCCGGCTTGGTGTGCCCGGTGGTGAGGAACAGGAAATTGGCCTGGTAGCTCGCGTTGTCGGTGGCGAGTGACCACGAGTAATTGGGCAAGCGTTCGGCGCGGGCCACCGCTGAGTTGATGAACTGGATGTTGACGTGGGGCGGCGCGAGCGAGCAAAGGTGCTGGTAGACCCAGTTGAGATACCGGCCGAACAGCCCGCGTGAGTAGTAGGCGTCGGCAGAGATGGTGTCGAATTTCCGCGTGGGGTTCTTTTCCAGCCACTGAAAGAAGGACGGGCCCTCCATCGCCGGGCCCGCCCCGACAACCGAGGCGTCAGAAAACATCGTGATCTGGCCCGCGACGGTATTGACCAGAAGGGCATCAGACTGGTCAGGGTCGTGGCAACCCACGCCCGGGGTGTTGGAGTCAAAAAGGTAGACCGTCAGATCGGCTGATTTTGTGGCCCGTTCATTGGCGATCAGCCGCTCAAGAACGGTCAACCCGCGCGGCCCGGCGCCGATGATGGCGATCTTTATCGTTGGCATGGATACCCTCTTTGCCTCTGCGTTCATGGCTGGACACCTGTGCTGTCGGCCCCCTTTTTTTGCCGCGGGGTTCCCGACACCCCTCACTCAAGGGGTTGCCAGATGTTTCGAATGATGTTTGTTGCGCGGAGCCACAGGGGTATCGACTTGTAAATTGGCGGTATTCCTGCGCCATTTCCCTCGATCAAGGCACGGGCGCAGTGATACCGCGGCCGCTGAAGATCAGCCGACGCGCAGTCAGTCAGCCGCAAAGCTGATGCGGTAACAGCTGCCGAAACCCGCCGGCGGCGGCGCTGTCGCAAAGCGCGCGTTGTGGATGGTGGCGATCTTGTCCACCACCCGGTGCCCCAGGCCGAGGCCGAGGCTCAAGCCCGGCGTGGCCGGTGTGTCGGCACCTGCCGCCTGGCCGGTGTCGCACACCTGCAGCCAGCGTGCGGCCGGGTCGAGCTGCACCTCAACCAGCGTGCCGCGCGGTGTGTGGCTGAGCGCGTTTTCGATCAGGTTGCGCAAACCCAGCTGCAGCAGCACGGCGTGGCCGGTGAGCACGAACGGGCTCTCGCCCACCAGCGCCAGCTCGTGGCCGCTGTCGAGCGCCAGCTGCGCATAGTCGCCCACCACCTGGCGCGCGATCTCCAGCAGATCGAGCGGCTGCGCGGCCTCGGCCATCTCGGTGCGGCTGGCGCGTGCAAGCGCCAGCAGGTGCGACATCACCTGGTTGGCGCGCCGCGCATCGTGTTCGATGCGGGCGAGCGCCTGCTCGCGCTCGGCGTCGTTGCGCGCACTGCGCAAGAGGCCCGTGTGCAGGCTGAGCGACGCGAGTGGCGTGCGCAGCTCGTGCGCCATCTCGCTGCTCAGCTCACGCTCGCGCACCAGCACCGCGTGCTGGCGCTGCATCAAGGTGTTGATCGAGTCGACCACCGGCTTGAACTCGCGGTGTGACTGCGTGCTCAGGAGCTTGTTCTCGTGCACGTCGAGCGCGCTCACATCGCGCGACAGGTCGCGCAAGGGGTTGAGGCCGCGGCGTATCGCCCAGCCCAGCGCGAGTGCCACCACCGGCAGCAACCAGAAGCCAGGCTGGGCCATCTGCTCGGCGATGTCTTCGGCCAGCTCGTCGCGCTCGCGCACGCTCAGCAACACCATCACCTTGCGGCTGCGGTCGTTCGGGTCCCAGCGTGAGAAGGTGCGCCAGGCCATCGGTGGCGTGCCGAGCGAGAGGTCGGCAAAACCTTCGGCCGGCGTGAACGCGGGCAGCGGCGCCTCGCCGGTGCGGGTGATGACCTCGCCGGAGGCGGCCCAGACCACCACGCTCATCGACTGCTGGTAGTCGTGGCTGTGCAGCGCGGCCAGCGCATCGGCCTCGCTTTCGCGCACGCCGGGGCCGCCGGCGTCGAACTGGCCCTCGTGCTGGCGCAAGAGCAGATGCACCACGCTCGCCAGGTGGCCGTCGGTCAGCTCGTCGGCCTCGTGGATGCCGGTCTTGAAGCCGACCACGATGAAGCTCGCCCACACCAGCACCAGGGCGCCCAGCGCCCACGCCAGCAGGTGCAACATCAAGGAGCGCGAGCGCACGGCGGGAGGTGATGCTTCGGGACGGCTCACGCGCCAGCCTCGGCCGGCACGAAGTAACCCACGCCGCGCAAGGTGTGGATCACGTCGTCGCCCAGCTTCTTGCGCAGGCGGTGCACATGCACTTCGATCGCGTTGCTCTCGAGCGTGCCCTCCCAGTTGTAGAGCAGCGCTTCGATCTGCGGGCGCGAGAGCACCCGCGGCCGCACCTCGACCAAGGCCAGCAGCACCGCAAACTCGCGCGGCGAGAGCTCCACCGGCTGGCCATCGCGGTGCACCGTGTGAGCCGCCGGGTCGATCTCGACGTTGCCGCAGCGCAGCGTGGCCCGCGCGCGGCCAGCGGCGCGACGGCGCAGCGCACGCATGCGGGCGGCGAGCTCGTCGGCATCAAACGGTTTGGTGACGTAGTCGTCGGCGCCGCGGTCGAGCGCGGCGATGCGCGCCGCCACCTCGTCACGCGCCGTCATGATGAGCACCGGCGTGGCCGGGTCGGGCACGGCGCCGACGGGCGCGCTGCGCAGGCGCTGCAACACCTGGTGGCCGTCACCGTCGGGCAGGCCGAGGTCGAGCAGCACGATGTCGAAGTGTTCGGCACGCAGCGCCGACCAGGCTGCGGCCACGCTGGTGGCCACGTCCACCGCATCACCCTGGCGCTGCAGGTGGGCTTGCAGGCCGGCGGCAATGCCTTCATCGTCTTCGACCACCAGAACGCGCATAGCGCCGATTGTGCGGCTGGCGCTTAAGGGCGTCTTAAGCCCGTCACGCGAGAGTGGCGGGCCTCATGAGCCCCTCGCACGAACGGCGCCTTGCCAGCCTCACCCTCACCCTGTTGCTCGTGCTGCTGGCGTGGGACACAAGCGGCTTGGACATGCCACTGGCACGGCTGTTTGGTGATGCGCATGGTTTTGCGCTCAGCCAGAACAGCGTGCTCACAAGTGGCCTGCACGACGGCGCGCGGCTGTTGTCATGGTTGCTGTTGATGGGGCTCACGCTCGCGGTGTGGTGGCCACCACCTTGGCTGCGCCCCCTGCGACGCATCGAACGGCTGCAGTGGGTCACCACGGCCCTGGTCGGCGCGATGGCGGTGGCGCTGTTCAAGGCCTACAGCACCACCAGTTGCCCGTGGGACCTGGCGGCGTTTGGCGGCACCGCGCAGCATGTGTCGCACTGGCTGCGAACGGCCGACGGTGGCAGCGGGCATTGTTTCCCGGCCGGGCATGCGTCGTCGGGCTTTGCCTTCGTGGGCGGCTATTTCGCGTTGCAGCGCAGCTCGCGGGAGCGGGCGCGCGCCTGGCTGGCGGCATCGCTCGCGGCCGGGCTGCTGCTGGGTGTGGCGCAGCAGGCGCGCGGCGCGCATTTCATGAGCCACACCTTGTGGACCGGGTGGCTGTGCTGGGCGCTGGCCTTCGGCATCGATGCGACGCTTCGGCGCTGCATCGCGCGCCATCAGCTCAGCGCGGCGCCGCCCGCTCCACCGCCGCCGCCATCGCTGACGACGGCTCGCCTCCCTGCGCCCGCAGACCCCTCGCCACCCCTTCGCGGTTGACGGCCGGGTGGTTCTGGCTCACCTTCCATTTGCCGTGCAAGGCGGTGAGCGGGATCTCGATGCCGACGATGGCGCGCAACATCGTGTCGATGTAGTCGGGCGGCGCATCGCCCAGCGCCCAGGGTCGGGCCTGGCTGGTTTCGTGGCGCAACGTGAGGCGGCTCACCAGCTCGCGCAGCCAGGTGGCGTCGTCACGCACCACCAGGCGGCCACGCGCCTGCACGGTGATGTAGTTCCAGGTCGGCACGGCCTTGCCGTTCTCGGCCTTGGTGGCATACCAGTTGGGCGAGATGTAGGCCTGCGGGCCCTGGAAGACGACCAGGGTGTCGACATCACCTCGCGCTTCGCGCCACACCGGGTTGGCGCGCGCCACGTGGGCGCGCAGCACCGGCTGGCCGCTCGTGTCGACGTCGAGCAGGAACGGGATCGGGTTGGCCTCCAGGCCCTGATCGCCGAGCGTGATCAGCAGGCCGAGCGGGTGCTCGCGCACCAGCTGATGAAGCAACTCGGGCCGCTCTTCCTTGAAGTGGGCGGGGCTGTACATGTCAGCTCACCAGCACAGGTTCACACCGCACTTCGCTCTTCACCGAATTGGCGATGAAACACTCTTCGTGGGCGCGGTGGTGCAGGTGGTCGAGCTCGGCCAGGGTAGGCTGCTTGCCGCTGAAACGCACCGCCGGGCGCAGCGTGACCACGGTCACGGCCATCTGGCCCTGGGCGTTGCGGTCCATCACGCCGACCACGTCGTCGCGGTAGTCGTCGACCACCCAGCCAGCGCGGCAGGCGACGTCGAGAAACCACAGCATGTGGCAGCTGGAGATCGAGGCGATGAAACCTTCTTCGGGGTCAACTCCGGCCGGGTCGGAATAGGGCGCGCGCACCGACAACGGGGACGACGAAGCCGGCATCACATGCCCGCCATCGAAATGGATCTCGTGGCGGCGGCTGTACTTCTTGTCGCTGAACGGTTGGTCGCCCCGTGCCCACAAGGTGGTGGCGGTGTAGCTGTGGCTGCTCATGGTTTCCTCAGGTAGTTGAAGGTGCCTTGTTCTTTCACCTCGGTCGCGGCGGCCAGCACCATGCGCATGGCCGCGCGGTAGAACGACGTGGCAAAGCTGATGCGCTTGACGCCGGCGGCCTCGAGCTCGGCGACGCTGAACGATTGGTTCGGGATGCCGACCATGAAGCTCACCGGCTGGCTGAGCGCCGCGCACACCGCCCGCACCGCCTCGAGGTCGGGCAGCGCGGGCGCGAACAGCACATCGGCACCGGCGCGCTCGAAGGCCTGCAGGCGTCGGATGGTGTCGTCGAGGTCGGGCTTGCCGCGCAGGTAGTTTTCGGTGCGTGCGGTCAGGGTGAACGGCCGGCCCAGCGCGCGCGCCGCTTCGGCCGCCGCAGCCACACGCTCCACGGCGTGGTTGAAAGCGTAGGGCTCGGCTTCGGCGGGTGAGTCTTCGATCGAGCCCCCCGCGAGGCCGATCGCGCCGGCCAGGCGGATGGTGTCTGCCGCCATCGCCGGCTCGGGCCCGAAGCCGTTTTCAAGATCGGCCGACACCGGCACCTCGACCGCGTCGACGATCGCCCGCGCATGGGCCAGCGCTTCGTCACGGGTGAGCTGTCCGTCCTTGCGGCCCAGCACCATGGCGGCCGCGCCGCTGGAGGTGGCAAGCGCGGCGTAGCCCACCCCGGCGATCAGCTTGGCCGAGCCCGGGTCCCAGGCGTTGGGCATCAGCAAGGCGGTGGCCTGCTGGTGCAAGCGGCGGAACTGGTGCGCCTTGTCATCGAGAGTGGTGCTCATGCTTTCTCCTGGAGTGGCAGGTCGTAGCGGATGAAGCCATGGAACTGTGCCACCTTGTCGTACAGCGTGCGCGCCGTGGCATTGTTCTCGTGGGTGAGCCAGTAGCAGCGTGTGGCCCTGGCTTCGCGCGCCGCCTCGCCCACCGCTGCGATCAGCGCTCGGGCCACGCCCTGGCCGCGCAGCTCGGGGGTGGTGAACAGGTCTTGCAGGTAACACAGGCGTGGCGACCACACGCTGGTGTGGAACAGGTAATGGGTGATGCCGACCAGGCGTCCGTCGAGGTGCGCACCGAGACCGAACACGTCCTCGCGCTTCAGCAAGCGTTGCCAGGCGGTCTCGTAGCCCGCGGGAGACACCTCGGTCTGATAGAAGGTCTTGTAGCCGCGTGCCAGGGCTTCCCAGGGCAAGCGGTCGCCTTCGGCCAGCGGCGCAATCTGCAGTGTCATGGTGTGGAAACGATCGTGTGGATTGGCTCCTGATGGTAGGAAGCCATCTGGCCCCTCAAGGAGCCAATTT
>NZ_JANOCG010000499.1:0-2303 GCF_031412075.1 Rhizobacter sp. | reverse complement strand
GGGTGATCTTCTTCAGATTGGGGGGGTGGCGTTGCGGTGCGCGGTCGGCTCAAAGACTATCGACACCTGCCGTGCGAACTTGACCGGCTCGGCCCAAAACAAAAACGCCGCTGGGGTTCAGCGGCGTGTTGCGTGATTTAGAACCGTTTCAGCGGAATCGTGACTGCGGCACCGTCTGCAAATCGCTGGGCAGCGAGGCCAGGTACTGCGCCAGCAACTTCAGCTGAGCATGGGTGAAGGGCTGGGCCATGCCCATCATGATCGCGTTGGAGCGGCCCACCTGGGGGTTGTTGGTGGTCTGGTAGGCCTTGAGCGACACGTACAGGTAGTCGGCGTGTTGGCCGGCCAGCTTGGGGTAGCTGCCGTCGATCGGGCTGTTGTAGTCGGCGCCGTGGCAAGAATTGCACTTGCCTTGTTCGAGCAGCTTGGCCACCTGGTCGTTCGGTTTGACCGCAGGCGCGGCGGCGGCCACCGGAGCGGCAGCGGCACCGTCCTTGCGCTGTTGTTCGTAGAAGGCGGCCAGATCGGCCATGTCCTGGTCAGACAGCGTGGTGGCGATGGCCTTCATCGTCGGATGCTTGCGCTCGCCCTTCTTGTAGGCGTTGAGTGCAGAGACCAAATACTTGGCACCCTGGCCCGAGATCATCGGCACCTTGTGAATCTCGGGGAAGCTGGCCTGGTAGCCGTGGATGCCGTGGCACCCAATGCACAGGGCCGCCTTCTTCTGACCCGCTTGGGCGCTGGCCTTCACGTCTTGAGCGTGGGCGCTGAGGGAGGCGCCGCCAAGGGCAGCGAGGGTGATGATCGTGGAGAGCAGTTTTTTCATGATCCAGCAGAGGGCGGGTCTTTGAAGTGACCGCGAATTATAGGGAAGCCGCGCCGTGTCTTTTTGGCGTCGGCCCGGGTGTCATCTGGCGGACAGTGGCCGCAGGCACGCGCTTATATACTGACCCGACACCCCATACACCCCCCCGCCCCATGAAATTCCAAGGTTCAGAGAATTACGTCGCCACCGATGACCTGATGCTGGCGGTGAACGCGGCGGCCACGCTGAAGCGGCCCCTGCTGATCAAGGGCGAGCCCGGCACCGGCAAGACCATGCTGGCCGAGGAAGTGGCGCAGGCTCTCGGCATGCCGCTGATGCAGTGGCACATCAAATCGACCACCAAGGCGCAACAAGGCCTGTACGAATACGACGCGGTGAGCCGCCTGCGCGATTCGCAGCTGGCCGATGTGGACGGTGGGGAGCGGGTGAAAAACATCCACAACTACATCCTCAAGGGAGTGTTGTGGCAGGCCTTCACCGCCGACGAACCGGTGGTGCTGCTGATCGACGAGATCGACAAGGCCGACATCGAGTTTCCCAACGACTTGCTGCGCGAGATCGACCGCATGGAGTTCTATGTCTACGAGACACGCGAGCTCATCAAGGCGGTGCACCGCCCGCTGGTGTTCATCACCTCCAACAACGAAAAGGAGCTGCCCGACGCGTTCTTGCGCCGCTGCTTCTTCCACTACATCAAGTTCCCCGATGCGACGACGATGCAAAAGATCGTCGACGTGCACTTCCCCAAGCTGCGCAAGGAGTTGCTGGGCGCGGCGCTGAAGAATTTCTACGACGTGCGCAACCTGCCCGGCCTGAAGAAGAAACCTTCCACCTCGGAGCTGCTCGATTGGCTCAAGCTGTTGGTGGCGGAAGACATTCCGCTCGAGGTGCTGCAAAGCAAGGACGACAAGGTCTCGGTGCCGCCGCTGGTCGGCGCACTGCTCAAGAACGAACAAGACGTGTCGCTGTTCGAGAAGCTCGTGTTCATGCAGAAGCACAACCGCTGATGCAGAGGGTCGCGCCCGTCACGCTGGAGAGCGATCTCCTCCGTCTAGAACCCCTGACGCATGCGCACCTGGACGGCTTGCTCGCCGCTGCCGCCGATGGCGAACTCTGGAATCTGCGCATCACCTCGGTGCCCGAGCCGCAGGACACCGAGGCCTACATCGCCACGGCGCTGAAACAGTTTGACCAGGGCAACCGCCTTGCCTTCGCGGTGATCGACAAGACCAGCGGGCGAGTTCTGGGCAGCAGCAGCTACCACGACATCGTGCCCGCCGTGGAGCGCCTGGAGATCGGCTACACCTGGTATGCCGAGAGCGTGCAACGCAGCCACGTCAACACCACCACCAAGCTGATGCTGATGACGCATGCGTTCGAGACGCTGCGCGCAAAGCTCGTGGGCTGGCGCACCGACAACTTCAACTTCGCCAGCCAGCGTGCCATCGAGCGCCTCGGCGCCAGGCGCGATGGCGTG